>JBJXEX010000055.1:0-10064 GCA_046156195.1 Planctomycetaceae bacterium
GTTCGCCAGAACGCGGGTTTGGATCCCCCGCTTGGACACCCCGCGTTCTGGCGAACGCGGCTACGAGAATTCGATGGCTCTCTCTGTGCCCCCATCCCGCTCGCCGGGATGGTGAACAAGATGGAGAGCTAGACCGAGAACGTCAATTGTCTTGAAGGCTTCATCCGCCTCGTGCGGATGGTGAATCAGATCGACGGTGAGATCTTCGTACGACTGCCTCTTGAGACAATTTCAAAAAATGCTGTGACGCGCTGGCGTTAGGTCGGATAGCGGCCAAGTCGAAACCGGCCGGTCTCCTGCGATTCACTTTGAAAAGGAACCAGCGATGCTCTTCAAAACGATTTACTCCTGGATGACGGACTTCACATCGAGCGCCGCTCGACAGCTTGGCCTCGGACATTCCGTTCGGCGGCGAAGTTCACGGCCGAAGCCTGCGGCCGAGCGATTGGAACTGCGTGTCGTCCCCGCCATTTCCATGTCCCTCCAGGCGGGGGTTCTGCAGATTCAAGGGGACAACGGGCTGAACCAAGTCGTGATTGATGGCAACGATTTTCCGGGTGATCTCGTCGATGTGACGGTCGTTTCGCGAGCGACGGCAACCTCCAGGCCCGTGACGGTCCATCAATCCTTTCTGCCGAGTCAGATCCTGTTCGTCGAATTCCACGGCGGAAATGGCAACGACTCCTTCATCAATCATGTGGAAGCTCTGCCGACCCTTCTTTATGGCGATGCCGGAAATGATTCACTCACGGGAGGCGACAACATCGACTTCATCAGCGGTGGAGCGGGGAACGATACGATCCTCGGTCGAGCTGGAGACGACACCCTCAATGGGAATGTGGGCAACGACTCGATGCGCGGCGGCGGCGGAGATGATGATCTCTACGGCGATACAGGCAATGACATCCTCTTTGGAGAACAAGGGGACGATGGAGTGACCGGTGGTGACGCCGGAGACTCACTCTATGGCAATCAAGGCGACGATCGGTTCTTAGTCCGCAAGGGACAGCCGTCCGCAAAGGATGCCTCCACCAACGACGCAGTGATCACTTTCTCCACGGGAGATAAACAGTGGACGGTCTTGGAAATGAAGCAGGTCGACCAAGGACTGAGATTACTGCATCACGAAACTGGCAACGACAACTTGCTGGAATTGCGCAACGGTGTCGCTGTCGAGCTGGTGCGGCATGGAACAAATGAAGACTTGCTGGGGAGCAATAACAGTCGCGGCACGATCCGGCTCTACGAGGGGGCCTTCAAGAATGAACCGCTGCTCGCGCAAACCGTGATCCACGAATTTGCCCACAATTGGGATAGCTCGGCCGAGCTTGGGAACTGGTCCGATTGGGTGGATCTATCGTGCTGGAATCAAGATTGGAGCTCCTTGTTGGATCCAGCCTATGCGTTGGCCGAGAACTTCGATTTTCTCGACCCGTGGTTCTATCACGCCAACGTCGGGTTCGCTCTGACTTATGGACGCACCAACCCACAAGAGGACTTCGCAACCGGCTGGGAGTCGTACTTCCAACGAAAGTACCAGATGGCGAATCCTCAGGGCTTGATCCGCTTGCCGGCCGACAAGCAGGACTTCCTGCAAGACTTTTTCCAAGACCTGCGTTGAGCAGCGGAAAGCGAGAGGATGAAATGCGAATCAATTGCTTGGTGCTTGCTTGGACAATGTTGATCGTGAGAAGCGTCGGAAGCGTGGTCGGTTGCCATCAGAACAACTCAAGCACAACTGTTAAGGACGCAACCGGCATGAATCGGGATTCCGCGATCGCGGCACTGGAGAACCCAGTGCTCGATCCAGCCTCGGCGAAGTTTCTAGTTGATCATCATGGGGAAGTGACGGAATCGCTGATCCAGATTCTGCACCTGCCGCTTGTCGAAGAAGACCCGCGACCGACGCCTTTGCAAATGAATGCGATCGAAGTCCTGCGCCAGATTGGACCCGCCGCTCACCCCAAACTTCACGCGGCGTTGGCCGAGATGCGGAACCATCAACAACAGCAGAAACGCCGTGTGCAGCAGATCGGTATGTTGGGCGGTGACACCAGCGATGGCATTCACGAGTCGCAGCTCATCACGGCGGTCATCGGCCGACTGCAATTGGCTCTGTCAAAATAATTTCCAGCCCCCATCGACATTGCGTCGATGGAGCGAGAGATGGCGTGCTAGCGAAGTGGTCTGGCAGTCTTTTTCTCAGCCCCCATCTGGCTCGATTAAGTCACGAAACTCTTCGGCCAGGCGTTTGCGGACTTTGGATCGCGCTTGCCGAATCGCTCCGCTGGTCATGCCCAGTTCGTGGGAAATGTCGTCGGTCGTCTTGCCATCAATGGCGAATAGCCAGAATGACCGCCAAGTGTTTTCTTGAAACTCAGTCTTCAAGACCTCCAGGATGCGCGCCAGGACGGTCTGTTGCGCTTGCGTGTCGGTGGACCAGTCTTCGTCGGCGAGTGGGTCGGCGTACTGCTCCAACTGCACATTGAGCGATGTCCCACCGACAGCCGACACGCTGCGTTGCCGACGTCGATGAAAATCGGCCAACCGGCTGGATGTGATGGTTTGTAGCCAATGCAGAAAACTGTCGCTCGGTAAGTCTCGCCGAAAGTCTGCGATCTTTCTGGCGACCGTCGCGAAGACGTCTTGAAGCACGTCTTCCGCATCCGGTTCGGACAACCCGCGACGTTTGAGTCGGCCGAGCAAAAACGGGCCGTAGATTTCCACCAGCCGCTGCCAACTCGCTTCATCTCCCGAACGAATTCGGGAGAGCAGGGTGAGCGATGTTGATGTTGGCGGTACGGGCATAATAGCTCGCCGTCTTTCGCTTCATCCGGGCGAGCCGGATGGGGGCGGGAGGGCAGGGGGCGTCGGCACGTTACTTCGTCTTGATCTGCTTCATCACCGCTTCGTCGAGCGGGCGGAGGCCCTCGTCGGGTTTGATGGCGTAGAAGCCGACGTGGTAGTGGGCGATCTTGCCGTCGGGGTCGATCACGATCCAAAGCGGGAGTTTCGCACCCAGCTTGCGTGGGTCGCCGAACTTGGCGACGAGCGTGCCGTCGTCAGTCGCGATCGGATAGCCAAGGTTCATGAACTCGCGCAGCTTGCGGACGGAACGGAGTGCTCCGGTCGTCTTGGCGGGATCGGCAAAGCTCTCGTTGGTTGCGACACCAATGACCTCGATGCCAAAACGCTTCCGCTTGTTCGACAAGAAATCGAGATAGCCGACTTGCCCATACGGCTCGACGAGCGGGTCGCTGTCGTAGTCCCAAAAGTGCAGCACGACAATTTTGCCAGCCAACTCTTTTGAGCTGATCGTCTTCTTGTCGAGCGTCGTCAGCTCAAACGTCGGAGCCGGTTGGCCGACGAATTTCTTGCTGACGTTCGCGACGTCATCGGCTCGCTGCGTTTGCGATTTCACATCGCGACTGATGATGGCGGCCAGCGGAGCGAGTGGCGTCTCTTCGGCATCGGCTTGCAGTTGATCGACCACTTTGCTGGCGGCGGCAGTCTGAGCTTCGGTGAGTTCGGGTTTCGTTTCGCCATCGGGACGATTCATTCGAGCCTTCAGGTCGCTCAGAATCTGAAAGGGCTTTTGGAGCTTCGAGAGGGCAGGGGGGGTGAGCGGTTTGGCGGACTCCAATTCAAACTTCAGTTGGAATTCATCGCCTCGGCCCATGAAGACCTGCTGCTCGGCGGCGACCAGCAGCGTGTGATCGTGCTTGGCGACCCAGAGTCGTTGCTTGCGTCCGTTGTTGGTCGAGACGCGGATCAAGTGGCAGTCGCGGTCTTTGATCTTCTTGGCTCCCTCGACCACTTCATACGAGAACGCCCCGGCTTCCCAGGTGTCTTCGCCATCGTCCGTGTCCAGCACGGCGAGCTTGTCGGCATGTTCAAAGAACGGCTGCCTCAGCGGGATGGGATAGAGGTGCCCTTCATGCTCGGCGAGCAACCGGATGGCGGCGTCTTGGTTCGCCTTGAGCTTGCTGTTCAGCTCGATGGTTCCGAAGCGTTCGGGCCACGCCCAACTTCCGTTGCCCCGTTCGTCGGTGAGATAGGTCAGCTTGAGACCATCGGCCTGCCGTGAGGCGACGGCCAACAGCGTGAACTTTTTCAGAGGCTGCTCGACCGTGCTGCGAGTGACTCGCGAGAGCGTGCCGCTGTATCGCAATTCCCATCCCGGAGCATCGCCGAGCACATCGGCACCTGAAGACAACAACGCGGTCACGAGCATCCATTGGCTGACAGCAAGCACGGCGAACTCCTGAGTTCGTGGCACAGGCGGCTCGCCTGTGATGTCGAGAAGGCCAGCAGGCGGGCCGCCTGCTCTACGGGCGCGCGGATTGTTGCCGTTGACCCCATGAGCCACAAGCTGCCAACTTGCGGCTGTGGAAGGGGCAACCATACCTTGCCCGCGTCACCGCTTCCTGACGGGCGCGGCTCTGCAAATTCAGACAGGAGATGCTCATCGTGGCCGACAAGGACAAGGACAAAACCGCGACCGCCGACGAAAACAAGATCGACCATTACGTCAAATTGGGACTGATCGCGATGGGCAAGCACGCTCAGGTCTGGGAGGTCCAAGAAGAAAACACCACCAACCGCTTCGCGATGAAACTGCTGCTCCCCGAAGCCATGCTCGACCCCGAACAGGTCACGATTCTGAAGTTCGAGGGGAAGGTCGCGCAGTCGTTGGATCACCCCAACATCATCAAGTGGATCGCGACGGTGCATCGCAAGACCAACGTCTATTTGATTCTGGAACTCTTCAAAGCACACAACATCAAGAACTACTTGATGGCCGACACCGTTGGCGTCCATACGCGGATCCGAAAATTCATCGACAGCACCTGCCTGGCACTGCATCACATGCACGAGAAGGGCTGGATTCATCTCGACGTGAAGCCGGACAACATCTTGATGAACCGCTCGTCCGAGGTGCGCGTCATCGACTTCTCGCTGTCCGATAAGGTCAAAGGGGCCTTGGGGAAAATGTTCGGCGGCAAGAAGGAGATCGGCGGCACACTGACCTACATCGCCCCTGAGTCAATCAAGAAGGAAGCGGCGACTCCGCAGACCGACATCTACAGCTTGGGGATCACGATCTACGAATGCCTGACCGGCACAACTCCCTACAAGGGGACGAGTCCGAAAGACCTGCTGATGAAGCATCTCATGGCGGTCCCCGCGCCGCCGTCGCACTACAACAAGAACGTCACGCCGGAAATGGATCGAATGGTGCTGCGGATGATCGCCAAAAAGCCCAAGGACCGGCAGAAGAACATGCAGGAAGTCATGTCCGAATTTCGGAACGTGCAGCCCTTCAAAGAAGACCCCGAAAAAATCCGCGAACAGCAACTGGAGAAAGCGAAGGCCGAAGCCCATCTCCCCAACATCAGCAAACGGCTCGACAGCCGCACCGATCACTCGCGATCCGAAAAGGCCAAGGCCGATCCAGAGTATGCCAAGACCCTCCCGGTCGCTCCCGCGGCACCGCCACCGAAAGCCGCCCCCCCAGAGCCTGCGAAGAAAGCACCAGCGGCCGCGACCAAGCCGACACCGCCCGCGGCTCCGCGACCGGCTCCACCGCCGATGCCGATGCCAATGCCCATGCCACCGATGATGCCCGGCTTCGCACCCCAGATGCCGTTCGCGCCGATGCCAATGCCGATGCCTCAAATGATGCCCGGACAGTTCCCACAAATGCCGGGCTATCCGGGGACGCCGATGCAAATGCCAGGTTACGGGGCAGGGGGGCCAATGCCTGGAATGCCTCCCATGCAGATGCCGATGCAACCGGCCGCCATGATGCCGCAACAGGGAATACCACAGCCCGGAATGCCCGGAGCGCCTCCACAGATGCCAATGGCAATGAATCAACCGGCTCCGCCTCAAGCCGTTCCGGTTCCACCAGCGGCTCCGGTTCCGGCACGTCCTTCGGCAGGTTCCGTCGTGCGGCCGGGTCAAAGACCAGAACCACCACCGTCCGCGAAAAATGTCGATGACTTGCCCACGATGGACGAACTGCCCGACGTGATGTGAGTCATGTTGCAAAACCAATCCAACCTTGCGACCGTCCCGCCCCGTAGCCACGCTCGCCAGAGCGTGGCTACGGATGTCTTTCCTCTTGCCGTTCACCTATTGCGACCATCCTCTTTGAGGCACACCATGTCTGCGGCCAGCACGAATCAGAGTCACCTCGGTGACGACGATCCAACTTCAATCAACGACGAACTCTTGCCGCTGGAGGCATATCGTCCGGCGAATCCCAATCGCATCCCGTTGCCGTTCGAGAAACCGATCATCGAGTTGGAGCAGCAGCTCGCCAAACTCGAAGCTCAGCGGAACCCGTCGGCCAATATCAAAGAGACGATCCGCAACATGCGGCTCGAGATCGCGAGACTGACCCGCGAGATCTTCGAGCATCTCACGCCGGATCAAGTCGTCAAAGTCGCTCGCGACAGCGGCCGGCCACAGACGCTCGATTATCTGGAACTGATCTTCGACGAGTTCATCGAATTGCACGGCGACCACGCCTACCGCGATGACCGAGCCATCCTCACCGGCTTCGCGAAGCTCGACGATCAAAAGGTCATGTTCATCGGGCAGCAGAAGGGCCGGAACCTCAAGGAACGAACCGAGCACAACTACGGCATGGCTCACCCGGAGGGCTATCGCAAGGCTCTGCAAAAGATGCAGCTCGCCGCCAAGTACAAGCTGCCGATCGTCTGCTTCATCGACACCGGCGGAGCTTACCCCGGCGTCGGAGCCGAAGAACGCGGCCAGTCCTACGCCATCGCCTACAACCTCCGCGAGATGTCTCGCATCAACACGCCGATCGTCTGCACGGTGATCGGGGAGGGCGGTTCCGGCGGAGCACTCGGCATCGCCATCGGTGACCACATTTCGGTGTTGCAGTTCGCGTACTACTCGGTCATCAGTCCCGAAGGCTGCGCGGGCATCCTCTGGAAGCACGCCAAGCACGCGGACCAAGCCGCTCGCGCCCTGCGATTCACCTCCAAAGATTTGCTGAGCTTGGGAGTCATCGACGAAATCATTCCCGAACCGCTCGGCGGAGCACACCGCGATCACCGCCGCATGGCCACGACTCTGAAGATGTCACTGACTCGCGCGCTCCGGCAACTCGAATCTGTACCGCAGGGTCAACTCGTCCAACGCCGCTACGAGAAATTTCGCCGCATGGGTCAGTTCGAGGAAGCGGCGGAGTAATATCAGCAATCGTGGCCGTGTGAGGTATCAGAAACTTGTCTCGAACAGGAAACCAGAACCATGACGCTTGAGAACTTTGGAGTACTGATTGAGAAGCTTCACGAACGGCGTCCGTTTCAACCATTCACGATTCAACTGTCGGACGGCGAACGCTTCGAAGTCGATCATCCATCGGCCTTGGGTTACCGTCTTGGCGAAAGCTTGGTGTATTTCATCGCTCCAGGTGGTGTCCCATTTTGGTTCGACCACGAAAGCGTCTCCACGATTATCGACAACACCGCCAACACGGTCGCCTAGTTGAGGTTTCGATTGACTCCCAAGCCACTCTCACCCGCGACTCTCGCTGCTCAAGGACTCGGCTTCATTGAGCCGGTCACCAAAGCGGTCGTGCAGCCGATCCACGTCTCGACGACGTTCGAGCGAGACGCGAACAACGAGTACTCGGCCGGACGTTGCTACTCGCGCGCGGACAATCCGACGTTCGACCAAGTCGAGGCCACGCTGGCCGCGCTGGAACAGGGAACCGACGCGCTCGTCTTCGCCTCCGGGATGGCCGCCGCGACCGCCTGCTTTCAAGCGCTCGATCCCGGAGATCACGTCATTGCTCCGACGGTCATGTACTGGGCACTCCGCAACTGGCTGACCACGTTCGCGCGCCGCTGGGGATTAGAGGTCTCGCTGGTCGATACGACGCAGCTCGATGACCTTCGCGCCGCGATGCAACCGGGAAAGACGAAACTGGTTTGGCTGGAGACTCCCTCGAACCCGCTCTGGCATGTGACCGACATCGCCGCCGCCGCCGACATCGCTCATCAATCCGGAGCCAAGTTGGCCGTCGATTCGACCGTCGCCGCGAGCGTCTTCACTCAGCCACTTTCGTTGGGGGCCGACATCGTCATGCACGCCGCGACGAAGTATCTCAACGGTCATTCGGACCTCGTCGCCGGAGTACTCATCGCTGGCCCCAGTCTCTGCGCGGTGGGACGACTTCTGAACACAACTTCCGGCATCCGTCCGACTGACCTCTTCGCGCGACTCGCGGCCGAACCCGATGGCTACTGGAAACGCATTCGGTCGATCCGCTCACAGTTGGGCGGAGTGCTCGGCTCGTTTGAGGCGTGGCTGCTGATGCGCGGAATGCGAACGCTCCATCCACGAGTCCGTTGGGCCGCCGCGTCGGCACAGCAATTGGCCGAACGACTCGCCGAGCATCCCGCCATCCTCGAAGTTCTGTATCCGGGACTTCCGAATTTTGCCGGCCACGAAGTCGCGCGCCGGCAGATGATTGGTGGCTTCGGAGCGATGCTTTCGATCCGCCTCAAAGCGGGAGAACTCGCCGCCATCGCCACCGCCGCCAAGGTCCAACTTTGGAAGCGAGCCACGTCGCTGGGCGGAGTCGAAAGCCTGCTCGAACACCGAGCCAGCATCGAAGGCCCCGGCTCACCATGCCCGTCGGACTTGCTGCGTCTGTCCGTCGGGATCGAAGACGCGGATGATCTTTTCGCTGATCTCGATCAAGCACTTTGATAGTGCCGGAATCTTGAATTGATCAATCATCATTGGCCAATCCAGCCGTGTGTGATCGGCGTCCTCCGGCTCCGAATCCGCGATCACCTCAACGTCCGATAATGTCTGTTATGTTGAAAACCGACTGCAAGAATCTCCGGGAAAACGAGGGTTTCTCGCGGGAGCCGGGATTGGCCAGGTCGCTCGCAATCGGAGTGTCGTTACTCCGTCGAGTCATCGCTGGTTCGGTCACTTGTCAGCAACCGCCGCAGATCACGAGGCAGCAAAAACGTGTCGGCAACGAACGACAGCGGCGCGTCGATCGCCGACATCAAAAAGAGACCAACGCCCGGCAGAGTTCCTCGAATCTCTGGGTCCGAAACCGCGGCTCCCACCAGCCCAAGATCGGTCTTGGTTCCCGAGTAGGGAGTCTTCGTGGTCCCATCGATTTCGTGGTAGTGCAAGACGCTCATGCAGCCAGCCAGAGTGAAAGCTGGCAGTGAGGCAACAACCGGCAGCAACGACTTGAGGTTTGGCATCACGATCATCCGCGCGACGGGAGACAAGTTCGGCACGAAACAAGTTCTGTAGCGGAACGGCGCAAGCCGTCCGGTGTCGGCCAGTGAACGCCCAAAACCGGAGGGCTTGCGCCCTGCCACTTCATTGAAGCACTGCGAGGTTGGCAGAATCCCGAAGGGGCCACAATCGCAGTCGTTCTAAAACAGCTTGCGGCTGTCGATCAGCAATGTCACCGGCCCGTCGTTGACCGACTCGACATCCATGTGAGTTTGAAAACGACCGGTTTGAACTTCGATCCCATGACCGCGTACCTCGGCGCAGAACGCCCGGTACAACTCGTCCGCCGACTCCGGTCGAGCGGCCTGAATGAAGCTCGGCCGCCGACCCCGTCGGCAGTCGCCCAACAGAGTGAATTGGCTGACGACCAGCATCGCGCCGCCGACCTCGGTCAGTCCCAGATTCATCTTGCCGTCCGAGTCCTCGAACACCCGCAGCCCGGCAATCTTCTGAGCCATGTAGACGACCTCGGCTTGGCTATCGCCGTCTTCAACTCCGAGCAGTACCAAGAAGCCGCGCCCGATCTGGCCGACCACCTCGCCAGCCACCGTCACCGACGCACGAGAAACTCGCTGCACGACTGCTCGCATTCACGGCTCCTTTGAATTACTTGCCTTCGACTTTCCCTGACTCTAACGGAATCTAGGTACTAAAAACTGGGTTCGCAAAACTGGGCCAAGATCTCGATCCTTTCTCTTTCTCACGGAGGAGGGAGCGAGCATGGAAGCTCAGGGACGAACCCAGCGTGGATT
>JBJXEX010000056.1:0-21206 GCA_046156195.1 Planctomycetaceae bacterium
CGAAGCTCAGCAGCGCGGATTGCTCGGCCGCGCTGAGTGCCGTGGTGGCGGACGTGTTGCTCGCCACGCTGTTGAGCCACAGCACATCAATGTTGGCGAGGAATGCCGCGGTCAGCGTGCTCGTCCCGGTGATGGTGGACCCGGCGAAGTTGGATTGAATGGCACTTCGCATCGCCGCCGCGCTGGTTCCGTTGGAGAGACTGAAAATCCCGCCCCGCGAGCCGTCAAACGAGCCTATGCGTAAATTGCCACTGGCGGTGATCGGCAGATAGTCGTTGTTGCTGACGAGGGCCGTTCCGTCTTGCGTCACGAACTGCACGGTGAAGCCGGTCGAGGTTGCCGCGCTCAGAGTCACCGTGAAGTTCAACGTCGAGGTGCCGCTGTTTCCTTCGGTCACTTGAGCATCGTTGATCGACAGCGTCGCGGTTTCGTTGACGACGTTCGTGACCGTGACGCTGATCGCTTGCGAGTCGGTCTGGCTGGTCGAATCGGTGACTGTGACCGTGACTTCGTAGACGTTGTTCGGACCTGCGTCCGTCGGAGCCTCGAAGTCCGGTGCCGATAGAAAACTCAGCACGCCGGTCGTGGGATGAATCGTGAACTTAGAAAAATCCGCACCGCCGGTGATCGAGAAGGTGAGCGTGTCTCCCGGATCGGTGGCGGTCACTGTCGTCACGGCGGTCGTGTTCTCGACCACGTTGATGCTGGCGGTGTTCCCGCCGCCGTTGCTGGTGATGACGGGGGGAGTCGCCGCGTCATCGTTGGTGATCGTGCCGACTCCGGTCCCGTCGGCGATCGTGACTTCGTTACTTCCGCTCAGATTGCTGAGCACCACGCTGAGCGTTTCGTTCGGTTCGATCTGCGTGTCGCCGTTGACCGTCACGGAGATGGTCTTGGTCTCACCGGCCGTCCCCGCGAACGTCAAACGGTTCGTCGATTGGGCCGACGACAACGAATTCAAAACCAGCTTCGTGTTGTCGGCCGCTCCCAATTGATCGCCGTAGAAATTCACATCCGAGAGCAACACGACTCGACCGCTGCCGGGAGCCAGAACTCCCGGATCGATCACGGCCACGCTGCTCTGGCCGCTGCTGGTCCACGTTCCCAGCGAGGTGGCCGAACCGAGCGTCGTCAGGTTGCCGGGGTAGTTGCCGCGAATCGTCTGCACGGCTCCGAACGGGCCGTTCGTCACGGGATGCGAGGTGTTGGAGATCGTCCCGGTGTGCAACTCCACCAGCGTCCCGGTCGAGGTCGCTCCAAACGGGTCGAGCAGACTTTCATCATCGAAGAAGTCGTTCTCGCCAAAGATCAGCACGCCGCCGCCGGCATTCACGAAGTTCAGCAGTGCCGCTTGCTCGGCCGCGCTGAGCGGCGTGGTCGAGGCCGTGTTGCTCGACACGCTGTTGAGCCACACGACATCCACCGTACTCAAGAACGAAGCGGTCAGCGTGCTCGTCCCGGAGAATGTCGTCCCCGCGAAGTTGGTTTGAATGGCACTCCGAATGGCCGCCGCGCTCGATCCGTTCGACAAACTAAAAATGCCGCCGCGCGATTCATCGAACGAGCCGATTCGTAACGTGTTCGTGGCGAGGATCGGCACATAGTCGTTGTTGGCGACCGTCGCCGTTCCGTCTTGCGTGAGGAACTGCACGGTGAAGCCGGTGGAAGTCGCCGCGCTGAGCGTCACGTTGAAGGTCAACGTCGTCGTGCCGCTGTTCCCTTCCGTCACCTGCGTGTCGTTGATCGACAGCGAGGGTGTGGTGTTATCGTTGTCGGTGATGGTCCCGGTGCCGGTGTCAGTCACATTCGACGAGCGTCCCGTCAGTGGCGTGCTGCCATCCAAGGCCAACGAGGCGGTGAAGGTCTCGGTCGATTCCGGGACGATGTCATTGTTGATCGAGACCACGACCAGTTGTGACGTGGTCGTGTTCGGGGCGAACGTCACTTGCTGAGTGGTGTGATTGAAGTCTCCCGCAGCGGTGGAGACGTCGGCAAAGCTGACGTTGATCTTGGCGATCGTGTCGATGGGATTCGACAACGAGACGGTGAAGGTCATCGTCCCGTCCCCTTCGTTCGCCGTCACATTGCCGATGGTGAAGGTGGCCGTGTCGTTGTCGGTGATCGTACCGGTGGCGGTATCGGTCAGATTCGACGAGCGACCGGTCAGCGGCGTCGTGCCGTCCAGCGTCAGCGACGCGGTGAAGGTCTCGGTCACTTCGACCGTGTTGTCATTGGTGATCGCGACCGTCACCAGTTGCGCGGTTGTGGAATTGGCGGCGAAGGTGACTTGCTGCGTCGTGTGAGCGAAGTCTCCCGCGCTGGTCGTCACATCGGCGAAGCTCACGTTGACCGTGGCCGTCGTGTCGATCGGGTTCGACAGCGAGACGGTGAAGGTCATCGTCCCGTCGGTTTCGTTCTTGGTCACGTCGTCGATCGTGAACGTGGCCGTGTCGTTGTCGGTGATCGTGCCGGTTCCCGTGTCGGACAGATTCGACGAGCGACCGGTCAGCGGAGTCGTGCCGTCCAGCGCGAGCGAAGCGGTCAAGGTCTCGGACGCTTCAACCGTGCTGTCATTGGTGATCGAGACCGTCACCAGTTCCGCGGTCGTCGTGTTGGCGGCGAAGGTGACTTGCTGCGTCGTGTGAGCGAAGTCACCCGCGCTCGTCGAGACATCGGCAAAGCTGACGTTGACCGTGGCGGTCGTGTCGATGGGATTCGAGAGCGAGACGGTGAAGGTCATCGAGCCGTCGGTCTCGTTCTTGGTCACGTCGTCGATCGTGAAGGTGGCCGTGTCGTTGTCGGTGATCGTGCCGGTGGCGAGGCTCGGTGCGCCGACTGCATAGCCGGCCCCCGCAGTCACGGTCAGCGCGGCGGTCTCGGCGGCCTCGACAGTGCTGTCGTCGCTGGGGTCAAGGGAAACGATCGCGGTGCTCGATCCGGCCAGGAAGGTGACAGTGCCGGATGAGAGTCCAAACGTCGCCGCTCCGGTCTGGGTGTAGTCGGTGCCAAAGACCGCGCTGCCGGAAACGGTGAAGCTCACGGTCAATGGTGCCCCGATCGCGCCGGATCGTGTGAAGGTGTAGTCGAGATTCGTCGCTCCGTTTTCGGTGACGCTGACAGGTGAGACGACGACCGACACTCCGGTTTGCGAGAGCACGACATCGTTGCCATCGCCACCGACATAAGTGATCGAGAACGGAATCGAGTTGATCGTGACGGTCGCACCTTCGGGCAGTCCGGAGAACGTATTCGTGACCGGGTCGGCGAGGTTGTTGTTGATGATCACGATTTGCTGGCCGGGCGACGAGGCGATCGAGCCAGAGGCGCTGAGCATTGCTCCGCCGAGATCGACGGTGCCGGTGACATTGAGTTGATCGTAGTCCGTGCCGGCGGTGGTGCTGCCGTTGATCTCGACGACGAAGGTCGAGCCGCTGACGAAGGTCACGCTGCCCGAGTTCAACAGACCGGGAGTAAGGTTAAGACCGGGCGAGACAGTGCCGACGCTCTGCACGCTGACGGTCCCCGCGACCGTGCCAGTGCCACCGAGCGTGCCGGTGCTTTGGACCGTGACCGCGCTGCCGCTGGCCGTGGAGCCATTCACATTCAACCGCCCGCCGCTGACGGTCGTCGCGCCGGTGTAGGTGCTCGCGCCGGACAGCGTTTGAGTTCCAGTGCCGGTCTTCGTCAGCGCGACCGTGCCGCTGCCGTTGGCAATGACACCGCTGAAGCTCGGTGTCGCGTCGTTGTTCGCACCGATCGTGAGCGTGACCGCGCCGGCGACGCTGCTGGTCACGGAACCGGTGCCGGTCAGTGCGTCGATCGTTTCGGCCTGCCCGTTGAGATCGAACACTCCGCCAGTCGCAATCGTGACATCGGTCGTGTCGGGAATCTGATTCGCGTTGATGAGCCGCACGGTGTCGGTGCCGCTGCCGTTGCCGATCATCAGCGCGCCGCCGATCGCATTGAGTCCGGCGGTCTTGCTGAGTTGCAACGCCCCCGCGTTGACGGTCGTCGTTCCTGTGAACGTATTGGCCGACGTGCCGCTGAGCGTCAGCGTGCCGGTGCCGTTCTTGGTGAAGCCGCCCGAACCGCTGATGATGCCGCTCATCGAGCCGTTGGCATCGGCGAGGCTCCAAGTGCTGCCGGTCGAGCCGTGATTGACCGCTGCGGTGTAGGTGATCGTGCCGCTGTCATTCACGTCGTCATCGGCCGTCAGGACAACCGCGCCGCTCGTTGTGGTCAGCGTGCCGCTGGTGTTGGACGAGATGTCATCATCCGCTCGCAGCGTGAGCGAACCGCTGGCCGTCGTGACCGTGTTGTTGACGAGGATGTCGCCCGCATCGCCGCTCTGAGCATCCAGCAGCAGCGTTCCCGCTCCGACCGTGCTGACCGGCTGAGAGACGGTGATCGAACCAGTCGCCGCGATCGACACATTGCCGGAGATGGTTGTGGTGACGCCGGTCACTCCGCCGACGGTCGTGAGGTTCACGTTGCCGGTGTGCGTGACGTTGATGCCGCCGGTCGCCGCCGTCATCGCCAGGTTCGTGACTTGAATGTCGAGCGAACTCGTCGTGCCGATCCCGGCGGCCGCGTTCAAGGCGACGTTGGTCTCGGTGAAGGTGATCACGCCCGCGTCGTTGATCGTGCTGCCGGTGATGACTTCGATGGTGGTCGAGTTGGCGGCCGCGATCCCGCCCGCGAGGGTGACGGCTCCGGCGCTCGCGTTGCCGATCACGATTCGCCCGGCGGTGATCAAGTTCAGTTCGTCGTCACTCAGATGGAGTTCGTTGCTACTGCCGGAGACATCGCCACCGCTCGCGTTGCCGATGACGATCGTGTCGCCGTTGTCGTCAGTGGCGATGTCGGTCGTTGTCGCGGGACGCAGCGTCACGACATTGCTGCCAGCGGCGATCGTTGTGCCGGTCGCCAGGACGATGTTGTCGGCCGCCAGAGTGACTAAACCGGTGCCGCTGGAAGAAATCGTGCTGCCGGTCGCTTCGAGCTTGATGCCATAACTATTGCCCCCCGTGCCGGCCTTGCCCTGCAAAATCACGTTGCCGGTGCTGGTCGAGGACACGCTGGCCGGCGAGGCGAGGGGAAGATGACCGATCGAGATGCCGTCGTTGTCGCCGCCGCTGTTGGCCCCGATTCCGCGTAGTGTCACGTTGCCGCTGCCGGTCGTGGTGACGAGGGCGTTCGCATACAGCAGGATGCCGAAGCCGCTGGTCTCGCCCGCGCCGCCCGCCGTGTTGCCGGTGCCAACCAACAGCACGTTTCCGCTGCCCGTCGAACGCACGATGGAGTTCGTATCGCTGGTGATGCCGCGATCGCTCCCCGTGCCGCTGCCGGCCGTGCCCGTGATCGTGAGTGAACCCGTGCCGGTCGACTCGATGAGCACGTCCGTCGTGATCAGGACTCCCGTCTGAGCGCCGCCTGTTGCGGATGAGCCACCTTGGCCGTTGATGCTCAGTGCTCCGTCAACCGTTGTGACGCTTGTCCCGGCATTGCTGATGAGGAAGCCGGCGTGTCCCGACGTGCCGCTCCCGCCTGTGCCGCTGAGCGTGATCGTGGCCGCGTTTGCTCCGGTGCCGGTGGAAATAATGTCCGCCCCGGCGAGTTGAATGCCGAAGTTTTGATCGGCCGTCGCGGTCGTCGAGCCTTGTCCCGTGACGCCGATCGCTCCGCTGACCGACGTGATCAGAGCATTGCCGGTGATGATCACTCCGCGGTTGAGCGCCGTGCCGCCCGTCGTGGTGCCGAGAACCGTGATCGTGCCGGCCGTCGCACCGGAGGCCGTCGATTGCACGATCGAACTCGAATCGACCCGAACGCCGTGAACTCCGCCGGCCCCCAGATTGTTCCCTTTGCCCGTGATGGCGATCACACCGGTCCCGCTCGTTGTGAGCGTTGAGCCGCTCAACGTCACGCCGTTCAACGTGTTGGTCACCGCCCCTGCCGCGTTCGCCGCGACAGTGATCCCGCCGTTGACCGTTTCGAGACTCGATCCCGCCGCCGCCGTGATCGTGCCGCTGGATTGCAACGCGATCGAACCGCTGCCCGACGTGATCAGGTTGGCGCTCGCCCCAACGGCGATCGCATCAAGATCCCCGCCGCTCGCGTCGTTGGTCAGGTTCACATTGAGCGACTCGCCCGACGCGAACGTGATGTCGCTGTTGAGATTGACCGTGTCGTTGCCCGCATCGCCGTTGATCGTCAGATCGACGTTGTACGCCGCATCGACCGACGTGACCGTGACGATGTCGGCTCCGGTCCCCGCATTGATCGTCAATGAGCCGGTCGGATTGGCGAACGTCACGCTCTCGCCGAGTGTCGAGTCGATCGTCATGTTCGCGCCGGTCGCATCGGTCAGAGTGATCGTTTCGGCCCCTCCGGTGAACGTGAAGATGCGGTCGGTCACGCTCAGGTTGTCTGTGACCGGTTCGAGACCGAGGTAGCTGATCGTCGCGTTGCCGGTGACGGCGATCGTCCCGGCTGAGTTGCTCGTGAACGTGTGCGTGACCGTCGCGAACGTGCCGCCGGTCAGTGTCAGCGAGTCGCCCGTCGCCACTGTCGGATTTCCGCCGTCGTAAGTGATCGTCTTCGAGAACAGCCCCAGCGAGAGATCAATCGTCAACGAGTCATTGCCCGCCAGCGTGTTGACCAGAATTTGCGAGCCACCGACCGATCCGAAGGGAATACTGACCGTGCTGGTGCCGCTGCCCGTCGCTCCGACAATCGTCGTCAAAATCGTGCCGCTCGCCGCGGTGATGATGAATTGGCTGGTGGCGGTGTTGGATTGGATCGTCAGCGTGTCGTTGGATGTGCCGCCGTTCGTGTCGGTGATGACGAGATTGTTTGAGCCATCGAGCGAGACGCCCGTTTCCAGTTCGCCGAAGGTCAGCACGACATCGTTGCCGACGCTGCCGGAGTCGGTGTTCGCGACGTAGGTGATCTTGGCGTCGAGTCCCGTGCCGAGGAAGTTGCTGAGCGTGGCTCCTTCGGCCAGTCCGTTGAACGTCCCGGTGATCGCGTCGGTCCCGTCGTTGACGAGGATCGTAAACGTGTTCCCCGCGACGGGGACGAATCCATTGAACGCCGTCGTCATGAGCGTCGCGTTGCCGAGACTGACCGTTCCCGTGACCTTGAGCTGATCGTGATTCGTGATCGCATCACCGGGCGTTGTGCCGCCAATCTCGACATCGAAGAACGAACCGCTCGCGAAGCTGACATCCAGCGAATCGAGAATGCCGGGACTCGAACCGGGGCGCACATGTCCGCCGCTTTGCACGGTTGCCGGGCCGACGGTGCCAGTCCCTCCGAGACTCGCGGTGTTGGCGACCGTCACCGTGCTGGCCGAGGGCAGCGAGCCGTTCACGATTAGCGTGCCCGTGTTGATGGTCGTGTTGCCGGAGTAAGTGTGCGTGCCGCTCAACGTCTGCGTGGCGCTGCCGATGGAGACCGCCAAGCCGCCGGAGTTCGTGTTGTTGATCGAACCGGACCAACTCTGCGAGGTCGCCGGTGACGTGCCGAAGAGTTGTAGCGCCGTCCCGTTCTGAATCGTCCCGCCGGTGCCGGCCAACATGCCGACCGTTTGCGGGTGAGTATTCATATTGAACGTGCCGCCGGTGTTGATCGTCATCAGGATGTTGCTGGCCAGCGCTTCGTTGCGATTGATCTGCGCGGTCCCGCCGTCGTTGATCGTGACCGGGCCTTGCGTCGCTCCTCCCGCGCCGAAGGCTCCGCCGAAGATCAGCGTGCCGGCATCGACCGTCGATGTGCCGGTGTAGCCGTTGTTGCCTCCCGTTCCCGTGAGATGCAGCGTGCCGGTCCCCTTCTTGACGATGTTGGTCTTGCTCCCCGCGTTATCGAAAATGACTCCGTCGAAGCTGGTGCTGGTGTTGAGCGCACCGATCTCGAACGTCGCCGTCCCGCTGACAAAGTTGTCGTTCCTCAGATTGGCCGAACTGCTACCGGTGAGTGAGCCGAGCTGGATCGTGGCCCCATTGACTCGCGTGGCGATCAGGACGCCGGTGTCTTGCACGACCCACGCGGCGTTCGCGCTTCCGGAGGTCGCGGTGTGGAAGAAGAGATGATTGCGACGGCTTCGGAACGTCCCGGTGAAGCCGCTGTTGTCCCCTCCCAGCGCGAGTGACTCGGCACCGATCTTGTCGATTGATGACGACGTGGCAGCACTGGTGATATTGCCGTTGAGTTCCAGCGGAAACGCGGCGGTTGCATCAATGGTCGCGGTGACGGCCGCATTCACGGCGATGTTGTTGGCCAGCACGCGTGTCGTGCTGCCCACCAGATTTCCCGAACGCAAAGTCGCCGCCGCCGTGAACGTGACCGTGCCCGTCCCCAGTGCCGAGTTGTTCTGCGCGGTGACGACACCCGCATTCAACGTCGTACCGCCAGCGTAAGTGTTACTGGCGCTCAGCGCGAGCGTCCCGGCTCCGTTTTTCGTCAACCCGCCCGATCCGCTGAGCACCGCCGTCATCGAGCCGTCGGAATCCGCAAGCCGCCAAGTCGAACCGGCCGAACCGTGATTGATGGCCGCCGTGTAAGTGATCGTGCCGCTGTTGCTGGAGTCATCGTCGGCGGTCAGAGCGACCGCGCCGCTGGTCGTCGTCAGCGTGCCGCTGCTGTTGGACGAGATGTCGTCGTCCGCTCGCAGCGTGAGTGAACCGCTCGCTGTCGTGATCGTGTTGTTGACGATGATGTCGCCGGTCGTCGCGCCCTGCGCATCCAGTAGCAGCGTTCCTGCTCCGACCGTGCTGACCGGCTGAGTGACGGTGATCGAGCCGGTCGCCGCGATCGACACATTGCCGGAGGTCGTCGTGGTGACACCGGTCACTCCGCCGACCGTCGTCAGATTCACGTTGCCGGTGTGCGTGACGTTGATGCCACCGGTCGCCGCAGTCAGCGCCAGGTTGGTGACTTGAATGTCGAGCGAACTCGTCGTGCCGATACCGCCCGCCGCGTTCAGTGCGACGTTGGTCTCGGTGAAGGTGATCACGCCCGCGTCGTTGATCGTGCTGCCGGTGATGACTTCGATGGTGGTGGAGTTGGCGGCCGCGATCCCGCCGGCGAGGGTGACGGCTCCGGCGCTCGCGTTGCCGATCACGATTCGCCCGGCGGTGATCAAGTTCAGTTCGTCGTCACTCACGTCGAGTTGGTTGCTACTGCCGGAGACATCGCCGCCGCTCGCATTGCCGATGACGATCGTGTCGCCGTTGTCGTCGGTCGCGATGTCGGTCGTCGTCGCCGGTCGCAAGGTGACGACATTGCTGCCGGCGGCGATCGTCGTGTTGGTGTCGAGCTTGATGTTGTCCGCCGCGAGCGTGACCGATCCGGTCCCGCTGGAAGAAATCGTGCTGCCGGTCGCTTCCAGCTTGATGCCATAGCTATTGCCCCCCGTTCCAGCCTTGCCCTGCAAGATCACGTTGCCGGTGCTGGTCGATGTGACGCTTGCTGGCGATGAAAGGGGGAGATGCCCAATCGAGATTCCGTCGTTGTCGCCGCCGCTGTTAGCTCCGATGCCGCGCAGTGTCACATTGCCGCTGCCGGTCGTGGTCACAAGGGCGTTCACATACAGCAGGATGCCGAAGCCGCTGGTCTCGCCCGCGCCGCCGGCAGTGTTGCCGGTGCCAACCAACAGCACGTCACCGCTGCCAGTCGAACGAACGATGCTGTTCGAGTCGCTGACGATGCCACGATCACTCCCTGTGCCGTTGCCGGCCGTACCCGTGATCGTGATTGGTCCGGTGCCGGAAGATTCGATGAGCACGTCCGTCGTCATCTGGACTCCCGTCTGTGCTCCGCCGGTTGCGGACGCGCCTCCTTGCCCGTTGATGTTGATCGCTCCGTCAACCGTCGTGACGCTCGTCCCGGCATTGCTGATCAGGAAGCCGGCATGTCCCGACGTGCCGCTGCCGCCGGTGCCGCTGAGCGTGATCGCCGCCGCGTTCGCTCCGGTGCCGGTTGAAGTAATGTCGGCCCCGGCGATTTGAATGCCGAAGTTTTGATCGGCCGTCGCGGTCGTCGAGCCTTGCCCCGTGACGCTGATCGCTCCGCTGACCGACGTGACCAGCGAACTCGCGACAATGACGCCGCGCACGAGCGACGTGCCCCCTTGAATGCTGCCGGTGATCGAGACCGTTCCGGCCGTCGCACCGGAGGCCGTCGATTGAACGATCGAACTGGTCTGCAATCGAACTCCGTGACCGCCGGAGCCTGTGACGACGCCCCTGCCAGTCACCGCAATGTTCCCCGTGCCGCTGGTGGTCAGCGTCGCGCCGGTCAGTGTCACGCCGACGAAATTGCCGCTGGCCGTCGCCGCCGCATTGGCCGCGACGGTGATCCCGCCGTTGACCGTTTCCAGGCTCGATCCCGCTGCCGCCGTGATCGTCGAACTGGATTGCAGTGCGATCGAGCCGCTGCCCGACGTGATCAGATTCGTGCTCGCGCCAACGGCGATCACATCAAGATCTCCGCCACTCGCGTCGTTCGTCAGGTTCACATTGAGCGACTCGCCCGACGCGAACGTGATGTCGCTGTTGAGATTGACCGTGTCGTTCCCCACATCGCCGTTGATCGTCAGATCGACGTTGTAAGCCGCATCGACCGACGTGACCGTCACGATGTCGTCGCCCGTGCCAGCGTTGATCGTCAACGAGCCAGTCGGATTGGCGAACGTCACCGACTCACCCAGCGTCGAGTCGATCGTCATGCCCGCTGGATCAATGGCGTCGGTCAGCGTGATCGTCTCGGTCCCGCCGTTGAAGGTGAAGACCCGGTCGGTCGCGCTGAGGTTATCCGTGACCGGTTCCAATCCGGTGTAGGTAATCGTTCCCGCGAGTGCTCCGGCGAGCGTGACGCTGCCGTCGTTGGCGTTAGTGAAGGTGTGGGTGACCGTCGTCGTCGTGCCGCCGGTGAGAATGAGTTGATCGGTCGTCGTCTGCGAGCCGCCCGCGAAGCTGATGCCTCCGGCGGGGATCGGATTGCCACCAGAGAAGTCGATCGTCAGCGTATCATTGCCGCCCAGTGCGGCGAACTGAATATTGCCGGTGATCGAGGCAAGCGGCACATCGACGGTGTTGGCATTGACCTGCGTCGTGCCAGCTCCGGCGCTGAGCGTGTTGTTCGGGTCGTTGATGCGGACGTTGCTGCCGTTGATCGATAGCGTCAGCGTGTCGTTCGACGTGCCACCGTTCTGATCGGTGATGACGAGGTTGTTCGAGCCGTCCAGCGCGATGCTGGTTTCCAACTCGACCACCGTCAGCACGACGTCGTTGCTGTTGGTGCCGCCGATGTAGCTGATCTGCAAGTCGCGTCCCGAACCGGCCACGTTCGTCAGCACGGTCGCGCCTTCGGCGAAACCGTTGAACGTGCCACTGATCGCCTCGGTGCTGTCGTTGTTGACGATCACGAACGTCTGCCCCAGCGGCACTTCGGCGGCGATCAACCCGGTCGTGTCGAGGGTCAACGTCGCGCTGCCGAGCGTCACGGTTCCGGTGACGTTGAGTTGGTCATGTCCGTCCGCCGCGCCGGCTCCGTCGTCGCCCGCGATCTCGACGGCGAACGTCGAACCGCTCGTCATCGTGACGTTGCCAGTGCTGAGGATGCCGGGACTCGTACCGGGCGCGACCGTGCCGCCGCTTTGCACGCCGACCGTTCCCGCAACCGTGCCCGTGCCGCCGAGCGTGCCGGTGCTCTGCACCGTGACCGCGCTGCCGCTGGCCGTGGAGCCGGTCACGTTCAAGCGACCCGCGCTGACCGTCGTCGCGCCGGTGAACGTGTTCGCGCCGGAGAGCGCGAGCGTGCCGGCTCCCGTCTTCGTCAGAGCAAATCCATTCTGACTGGTGTTGCCCAGGATGCCGCCGAACGTGTTCGTGCCGCTGGCGATGCTGAGCGTGAGCACCGGCGTCGTCGCGTCGTTCGCACTGTCGATCACGCGGTTCGTGCCGCTGCCGCTGGTGAGCAGACCGGCAAGCTGTTGGCTCTGATTGTTGAGATCGAGAATGCCGCTATTCGAGCCGCTGCCCAGCGTGACCGTCGTGCCAGTCGGCAAGCGGTTGCTGCCTCCGGACAGCTTGGTCGTGCCGTTATTGAGCAACGTCGCGCCAGTGTAGGTGCTGGCTCCGGTCAGTGTGAGCACTTCAACTCCGGTGCCCGGCGACCCGTTGACGGTGATGCCGCCGCTGCCGGAAATCGCGCTGCCGACCGTGCCCAACGCGCCGCTCGCATGATTGAACGTCGTGCCGCCCGAACCATGATTGATCGCGCCGACATAGGCCGTCGCACTGACGCCGTAGTCTCCATTCAACGTGACGGCACCGCTGGTGGTGGTGATCGTGCCCGCCGCGTTGCTTCGGGGTGAGCCGGTCAGAGTCACCGAGCCGCTGGTCGTCGTCACGGCGGCGTTGAGCGTGTTCCCGCCACCAGAGAGCGAGACACTACCCGTGCCCGTCACGGTGATCGGCGAACTGACCAAGACCAAGATCGAGAGTTCGCGCGTCAGCACGACATCGGCATCCGTCACGGAGATGCCGTTGATCCCCGACAGCGAAGTGACCGTCACTCCGGTCGCGTAGTTTTTCAGGAAGAACGTGCCGGTGCTCGCGGTGCCGGCCAGAGCCGAGACGTTCGTCGTGAATGCTGAGAGGCCGCTGCCCGTCATGCCGCCGGTCGCTTGCACGATCAGGCCGAAGTCGGAGAAAGCCGTATCGCCGCCGACCCCGCTGCCGACCCAACCGACCGTTGCCCCGGTGATCAGATGCAGGACGTCCGCATTCGCGAGACTGACGCCGGTCGCTGTGCTGAAGGTCACAACTCCCGCACTCGAGTCCCCGATGACGATGCGACTGACGGTGATGCGGTCCAGTTCTGCGTCGGTCAGGCTGAGCTTCCCGGCCGTGTTGCTGCCGAGGTCGATTTCGCGAGACGCCGTCTGCGGCTTGATCGTCACCGTGCCGGCCGCAACCAGCGTGCTGCTGAGCGAGATCGCGATGTCATCGACCGTGAAGGTCATCGTGCCCGCACCGGACGTGACGAGATCCGCGCCCGCTCCGGTATTCAACGACTCGGTTGCGACGGTCAGACTTTCGCCCGCCGCGAAGGTGATGTCCCCATTGAGATTGACCGTGTCGCTGCCGGCATCGCCGTTGATCGTTAACTCGACGTTGAAGCCCGCATCGACCGACGTGACCGTGATCGTGTCGTTGCCGGTCCCCGCGTTGATCGTCACTGAGCCAGTCGGATTGGTGAAGTACACCGATTCGCCCAGCGTCGAATCAATCATCGTCTTGCCGTCCGTGGCGACGTTGTCGGTCAGCGTGATCGTCTCCGCCCCGCCGTTAAACGTGAAGACGCGGTCGGTCGCACTCAGGTTGTCCGTGACGGGTTCCAGCCCGGTGTAGTTGATCGTTCCCGCCAGCGTCCCCGCGAGCGTGATGCTGCCGTCGTTCGCGTTGGTGAAGGTATGCGTGATCGTCGTCGTCGTGCCGCCGGTGAGGAAGAGTTGATCGGTCGTCGTCTGCGAGCCGCCCGCGAAGCTGATGCCTCCGGCGGGGATCGGATTGCCACCAGAGAAATCGACCGTCAGCGTGTCGTCGCCCGCCAGTCCGTCGAACTGAATGTTGCCGGTGATCGAGGCCAGTGGGACATCGACCGTGTTGGCATTCACCTGCGTCGCTCCCGCGCCGGCATCGAGCGTGTTGTTCGGATCGTTAAGCCGGACGTTCGTGCCATTGAGCGAAATGGTCAGCGTGTCGTTGCTCGTCCCGCCGTTGCCGTCCGTGAGGATGAGATTGCCGCCGCTCACGGCCACACTCGTCTCGCTCGCAGCCGCGCCCGTCACCGTCAGCACAACGTCGTTGCCGGTTCCGCCCACATAGCTGATCGTTGCGCTCGCCCCAGATCCCAGGAAGTTGCTGATCGTCGCGCCTTGCGCCAGTCCGTTGAACGTCCCCACGATCGCGTCCGTGCTGTCATTATTCACAATCGTGAAGCTCTGCGAGCCCGAGGGGGTGTGCGAGCCACTCAGAACCAGATCGACTCCCGTGAGAGTCACGACGCCGGTCACGTTGAGCTGTTGGTACTGGCTATCGACCGTCACGCCATTGATGACGATGGCCAGGTCGTCGTTCGAGCCGAAGGTCAGCGTCGCCGCTCCGGCATTGACATCCGAGCCAGTCGTCGCGGGACTCACGCTGGTGCCGGGATTGAGAGAGACATTCCCACCGGCCGAACTCAACGATCCGCCGCTGAATGTGATGGCCGCTCCCGAAGCCAATTGCAGTGCTGTGGAAGCACTCCGCGAGATCGCCGCGCTTACCGCGATCGCGCCGCTGGTGCCATCGCCGATACCGAGCGTTCCGGCGGTCACCCGATCGAGTTCTACGTCGGTCAAACTGAGCTGCCCGGAAGTCTCGGTCCCCAGATCAATGGCGCGGGCGGCAGTCCGCGTCAGCAGCGTGACGGTACTGGTCGTGGCGATCGTCGCCGTGCTGTTGATGCCGAAGTCATCGGCCGTCAGCGTGATCGTTCCCAAGCTGCCGGCCGAACCGATCGTCGTCCCCGCCGACAACGTGATCACACTATTGGGCGTGTCCGTTCCCGCGTTGAGCGTGATCGTCCCGGTTCCCGCGGCCAAGATGGTTCCGGCCGTCTGCAAGATGTCGTTGGCCCCATTCAACGTAATGATTCCGTTACCGCCGCTGGCGGTGACGTTCGCATTGAGCGTCAGGTCATCGGTTGACGCGGCCACGGTCGCCGAATTTCGGAGAAACGCCGCCAACGCGAAATCGCTCGACGCCGAGGCATAGACATGTTTGCCGTCCGGGCTGACCACCACGCCACTCGCCCCATCCAAACCATTCACACCACCGACGGCGTCCCGTTCGACTTCGACAAATGTCAGCGCGCCGGTCGTCGAATTCCGGCTGAAGACCGTCAACGCATCGTCGCTCCCGGCTGCGGCGTAGACGTGACGGCCATCCGAGCTGACCGTGACTTTCACTGCTCCGTCCAATCCATTGACTCCGTTCGCGTTGTCGTCTTCAAACTCGACGAACGTCAGCGCGCCGGTCGCCGCATTCCGACTGAAGACCGCGATCGAATCGTCGAGATTCGAGGCCACATAGACGTGGCTGCCTTCCGCACTGACCGTGATGCCCTTCGCCCCGTCCAAGCCATCGACGCCGTTGACCGCATCTTTCTCAATCTCAACAAACGTCAGCACGCCGGTCGTCGCGTTCCGGCTGAACACGGCCACGGCATCGTCCACCCCTCCCGCAACGTAGACGTGACTGCCGTCTGGACTGAGCGTGACACCGAAGGCTCCGTTCAAGCCATCCACGCCCCCCACGCCATCCTGCTTGAACTCGACGAACGTCAGCGCGCCGGTCGTCGCGTTCCGGCTGAACACAGCCACCGCATCGTCGTTCTCCGAAGTGACGTAGACATGAGCACCATCCGGGCTAACCGCCACGCCCGGAGCTCCGTTCAAGCCATCGACGCCATTCACGCCGTCCTTCTCAAACTCGACGAACGTCAGCGCACCGGTCGTCGCATTCCGACTGAACACCGCCACCGCACTGTCGTCAGCAGACGCGACGTAGACGTGAGCACCATCGGGGCTAACCGCCACGTCCGTCGCTCCGTTCAAACCATCGACGCCACTCACACCGTCTTTCTTGACCTCCACGAACGTCACCGCGCCGGTCGTCGCATTCCGACTGAACACCGCCACCGCATCGTCGATCCCCGACGCGACGTAGACATGATTGCCGTCCGGGCTGATCGTCACATCCAGCGCTCCGGCCAACCCATCCACGCCACCCGCACTGTCCAACTCGACCTCAATCAACGACACCGCACCAAACACCGGGCCGGCGGATGTCAGAGTCACATTCCCGCCGCCAGAATTGATCACGTCTTCATTCACCGTCAGCGGACTGCTCGCCGAGACAACAATGTCTCCACTCGTTGCCGAGACTCCCACCACCGAACTGATCCCGCCGATCGTCAGCCCCCCCGTGTTCGACACGAACACGCCCCCCGAACCTCCCGACGCCTCCAAGTTGCTGACGACCGTATCCAGGACATTGCTCACCGAGCCAACACCCGCCGTCGCCGAGGCGACCAAGCCGCTCGACGTGACGTCGGCTTCCGTCGTGCCACCGTCCGTGATCGCGCCGGCGAGCGCCATCAACGTCACCGTGTTCCCACTGGAGACCAACTCCGTCACGAGGATCGAACCACCCACGATCGTCAGCGAATCGTTGAACGTCGAGCTGGCGATCTCGACTGCGCCCGATCCCGTCGCCGACGCGCCGATCGTGATCGAACTGAATCCATTAGCCAGTCGCGTGAGTTCGAGATCGCTCAGAGCGAACGTCCCCGCCCCGCCGCCGATGCCGATTGTCGAGCTGACGATCACCGGCGCGAGCGTCAAAGCCCCGCTGCTGGTGAGCGTATCGTTCACGACGACATCAAACGCCGTGACCGCCAAGTTGCCGCTGGTCGAGGTGATGGCATCCGTCGTCACCGTCCCGTCGGCATCCAGCGTGATCGCGCCGCTAACCGAAGTAATCGACGCGGCCGACGACATCGTGATCAGCCCATCGGACGTGTCCGTCCCCGCATTCAGATCGACAAACCCCGACCCGACGGCCGAAACCGTCCCCGTCGTTTGCAAGATGTCGCTGACCGAGTTGAGCGTGATCGCTCCGTTCCAACCGCTGGCCGTGATGTTCGCGCTCAAGGTCAGATCGTCGGCGAACGCCGCCGCCGCTCCCGCATTGCGAGCGAACACGACCGCCGAGGAATCCGTCTGAGACGCGACGTAAACATGACCGCCGTTCGGACTGATCGCGATCCCCGTCGCGCCGTCCAAACCATCGACGCCATCCACCCCGTCATCTTCAAACGAGAGAAACGTCAACGCGCCGGTCGAAGAGTTCCGGCTGAACGCGGCCACCGAATCATCCACCAGCGAGGCGACATAAACATGATTGCCATCCGCACTGATCGTCACTCCCGTCGCGCCGTCGAGTCCATTCACTCCGGCCAACCCGTCATCCTTGAACTCGACGAACGTCAGCGCGCCGGTCGATGAGTTCCGGCCGAACACAGCCAACGAATCGTCGAGCGAACCGGTCACATAAACGTGACTGCCATCCGGACTGACCACCACGCCCGCCGCTCCGCTCAAGCCATCCACACCACCCGTGTTGTCAATCTTGGCCTCGACGAGCGTCAGCACGCCGGTCGTCGAGTTCCGGCTGAACGTCGTCACCGCCGAATCATTTTGTGCCGTGACATAAACGTGACTCCCCGTCGGACTGATCGCCACCGCGTTGGCTCCGTCCAAGGTCGTGACGCCACCCACGCCATCATCCTTGAACTCGACGAACGTCAGCGCGCCGGTCCCAGAATTTCGACTAAACACCGCCAGCGAATCGTCGGTGCTCGACGCGACATAAACATGACTCCCGTCCGGGCTGATCGTCACCCCCGTCGCCCCGTCCAAGCCATCCACGCCACCGACGCCGTCATCTTCAAACTCGACGAACGTCAGCACGCCGGTCCCAGAATTCCGGCTGAACACGGCGACAGAATCGTCCTGATTCGAGGCGACATAAACGTGATTGCCGTCCGGACTGATCGTCACGCCCATCGCACCGTTTAAGCCATCGACGCCTCCCACGCCGTCTTTGTTGAACTCGACAAACGTCAGCGCGCCGGTCCCCGCGTTTCGGCTGAAGACCGCCAGCGAATCGTCAGTGCTCGACGCGACATAGACATGGTTCCCGTCCGGGCTGATCGCCACCGCCGACGCCCCGTCCAAGCCATCCACGCCACCGACGCCGTCATCCTCGAACTCAACGAACGTCAGCGCGCGAGTCCCCACCGTGCTAAGCGTCACGTTCCCGCCACCCGAGTTGACGACGGCCTCGCTCACTGTGAGCGGCCCGCTCGCAGAGACAGAGATGTTCCCACCGGTCGCCGACACGCCCACCGTCGCACCGATCCCGCCAATCGTCAGCCCGCCCGTGTTCGAGACGAACACGCCACCCGCACTTGCCACCGTCTCCAGATTACTGACCGACGTCGTCAACGGATTGCCGCTGCTACCGATCCCCGCCGATCCCGGAGTGATGAGCAAGTCATCACCAAGAAGGTCGGTGGTCGCCGTTCCCGAAACGACGCCGCCCGATCCCGCCGAATTCAGCGAAACGATGATGTCGCCCCCATTCGCATCGAGACTCCCCGCACCGCTGAAGCTCAAACTGCTGTTGCCTCCCGCCGTGAGATTCACGTTCGTGTTCGCCGCACGAGTAATCGCCGCGCTGACCGTGATCGTCCCGCTGCTGGTGTCGCCGATTTGCAAAGTGCCGGCCGTGACGCGATCCAGTTCCGCGTCCGTCAAACTGAGCTGCCCGCCAACTTCCGTCCCCAACGAGATCGCGCGGCTGGTCGTCTGCGGCTTCAGTGTGACAGTCGCGGCCGAGACCAACGTCGCCGTGCTGTTGATCGCCACATCATCCGCGGTCAGGCTGATCGTTCCCGCGCCGGACGTCACGAAGTCGGCGCTCGCGCCGACCGTCACTGACTCGGCCGTCACCGCCAAGAACTCGCCGCTCGCGAACGTGATGAGGTCGGCATTCAGATTGACCGTATCCGAACCGGCATCGCCATTGATTGTGAGATCGACGTTGTAAGCCGCATCGACCGAAACAATCGTGATGATGTCGTCGCCGCTCCCCGCGTTGATCGTCAGCGAGGCGGTCGGATTGGCGAACGTCACGCTCTCGCCACCGACGTCCGAGTCGATCGTCATGTTCGCGCCGGACGCATCAGTCAGCGTGATCGTCTCGGCCCCGTTGTTGAACGTGAAGACCCGGTTGGTCGCCGAGAGATTATCGATCACCGGTTCAAGACCCGTGTAATAGATCGTGCCGGCCAGTGCTCCGGTCAGCGTGACGCTGCCGTCGTTCGAGTTGGTGAAGGTATGCGTGACGCTCGTCGTCGTCCCTCCGGTGAGGACGATTTGATCCAACGAGGTTTGTCCTCCTCCCGCATAGAAAATACCGCCGCTCGGAATCGGATTGCCGCCGGAGAAGTCGAGCGTCAACGTGTCGTCGTCGCTGGAGCCTTGCAACGTGAGACTGACGATCGAGCCGAACGTCAACGTCTGCGACAGACTGTTGTCGATGAAGACCTGCAGGTCGGTTCCGCTGCGGACGAATCGAAAGTCATCGGTCGTCCCGTTCGAGCTATTGGTACTCGCCGAAATCATGCTCGTCGCGAGGTTGTAGGTCGTGTCGAGCTGATAAAGCTGAATCGCATCCGCCGCTCCCGACACGCGGACGAAGTAGGTGCCGCCGGCGCTGAGCGTGGCATTCGCAATTGTCTCGGTCCCGCCCAACCCGCTGACGTTGGCCGTCTGCAAGACGGTGGTCCCATCGGTGCCGATCAGTTGCAACGTCAGATCGCTTTGCGACGCGGCGTTGAACTGCGACTGCGCGCCCCCCTGTGCTCCCTGAAAGTAAGTCGGCCCTTTCGGCGTCAGCGTGAGCGTCGCCGTCCCCGCCGCGCCCACCGTGAAACTAAAGAAATCCAAGTCCGAGTTATCGTCGATGCTGACGAAGTCCGTGGATGTCGCCGAGACGCTCGTCGAACTCCCCGCGCTGGTCCCGCGACTGACGGTGCTCCCCGAACTGATCGTCCCCAAGCTGGTCGCCGTGGCTGACGTGTTGTTTGCGCCGCTCTTCTCCAAGGCGTCACCGTAGCCGCGCTGGAACGCGAGGATGTCATCGAACTGCGGCCCTTCAAACGTCGTGTTGATGAACGGCTCCATCAGGAACGCCCCCTCGTCCGTCTGAGGGTTCGCGCCCGACTCGACATGATCGATCCCCACGCCATGCCCGGCCTCGTGCATCACGACGTTCCGCGAGCCGCGCGAGTTGTTCGTCGTCGTCCCAAAGAAGTTCGTGTTCCCCGTGTCAATCACCATGTCCCCGCCGGACTCGTTGGGGAAGTAGTTGTAAGCCAGAGTGTTCGACCCCGACTGGCCATCAATGAAATGCCCGCCGATCAAAATCTCAGGAATCGTGGCACTCGACGTCAAAGTGTTGGGAATGGAAACCGAACCGGAGGACAAGCTGTTGATCGCCAGATAGGTGTAGGTCAACCCGCTGATTTGACTGAGCCGCGCCAACGAATCTTGAAAGAGGAAGAACCACGGTTTTTGAGTCAGGTCTCCATCATCGGCGATGCCCCCGTCGCCATAACTGAGTCCATCAAAGAATTGAATCAGACTACTGCCGCTCGCCGCCTCGCCCGCCGCGCCGCTGATGGCCGCCCCATCGGGCACGATCCCCCAGCGCAACGTCGTCGCATCTCCCTGAGCCAGCCCACTGCCGTTCGTAAACGTCGTCATCCAGCGAGCGCTATCGGAGAACTGAAACGCCGCGATCTGAGGTTCGGGGCTCTCGGACACCGCATTCTCGCCCGGCTCGCGAATGCGGATCACGTCCACCGCCAGCGACTCATGCGACAGCAGCGCTCGGTCCTCCAACGCTTCAACGGCAGGAGAGACGAGGAACTCCACAAAGTTAAGTGCTTGACCAGACGGTGCCGACGACCGACGACGATGCCGTGCAGGATTGGCTCGCGCAGACCGAAATTGGAAATGCCGACAAGCCTGCCTCAGCCAATGCTTGAGGATCATGACCTTTTCTCCGAGGGGTAGGAGACCTGGGCCGTGGACAAGAAAACGAGCGCTGGATGCCTCACCGGTTTTCGAGCATCCGTTCTCGAATCAAGCCGCGCGCCGTGTAATCCGACCTTCGACATGCAGCCTGTGAAAGTCAGCCGACAATGGTCCCGTCCGACCTCAACGCACGCCACTTCCAATGAGAGATCCGATTGAGAATCTATCAACACAACTCGGTCGTGGTCTTCGAGGAAACGGGACTTCAAGCGCGATTGTGATTTTGACTATCGCGCGCTTCAAGACGTAAACGCGTCTGAGCGTATCGCGACTCACAACGAAGCAATCTGATTCAAAACTGCTGACTCTAACGGAATCTAGGTACTAAAAACTGGGTTCGCAAAACTGGGCCAAGATCTCGATCCTTTCTCTTTCTCACGGAGGAGGGAGCGAGCATGGAAGCTCAGGGACGAACCCAGCGTGGATT
>JBJXEX010000057.1:0-21805 GCA_046156195.1 Planctomycetaceae bacterium
ACGCTGGGTTCGTCCCTGAGCTTCCATGCTCGCTCCCTCCTCCGTGAGAAAGAGAAAGGATCGAGATCTTGGCCCAGTTTGGCGAACCCAGTTTTTAGTACCTAGATTCCGTTAGAGTCAGCAAAAACGAATTCGCCAACTCGTGCCAGAGATCGAGAGCAATCTCCAACGGAATCGACTCGCGCAGGCCAGAGAAAAACTGAATGAGTTGCAGAAACTTGCCCCCGCCGCTGATCCCGAGATGGGACGGCTTCGCGATGAGTTGGCGGCCAAACAACGGGCAGAAGATGCGCAGGCGTTGGCGACTCAAATTCAAACTCACTTGGATGGCAAGCAGTATGTGCTGGCGATGCGTGATCTCGAACAGTTCCGTCGGTTGGATCCAGAGAACTCGGAGGTCAATCGGTTGTGGGAAGAGATTCCACCGGAACACCGCGAATCTGGATCAGCGAATGTCTATCGGCCTTCTCTGGGATTCTGGGTCGGCGGACTCGGAGTGAGCGGGGTTCTCGCGTTGGTTCTGGTTCGAAATCGTCGCGGACTCAGTGTGCGGCTGCGAGCGCGCACTCAGAGTCTCGCTCGGCGAATGAATCGTCTTACTGGCACGGGCAACGTCATTGAGGTCACGGCAACCTCGCGTAGCGCCAAGCAGGCAGGATCGCAGCGACCACACGGCGAAAGGTTTGAGAATTCGGTCGGTATGACGTTGAGTTTCATCAGTCCGGGCGAAGGGACACTCGGAAGCTACGAGTCTGAATTGGGGCGCGAACCAAGCGAGTTTCTCCGCCGGATTGTCCGGCGTTCGAGCGGATATTACTGCGGTGTGACTCCCGTCACGCGAAGGCAATGGAAAGCGATCATGCAGACCGAACCGTGGGGGACTGGTTGGGGAATTGGGACAAGTGACGCCGTGCCCGCGACAGGAGTGAGTTGGGACCAGGCCGTCGCGTTTTGTGACTCGCTCAGCCAGCGCGAGGGCAAACGCTACCGCTTACTCACCGAAGAGGAATGGGAGTTTGCTTGCCGAGCCGGTAGTACCACTCGGTACTTCTACGGTGACGATCCCACAGGAACGAAGTTGAGAGAATTCGCTTGGTTTCAGGGGACGCCCGTCGGCGATGGCGTGCAGCCCGTGACACTCCTCAAACCGAATGCCTGGGGGCTTCATGATTTTCTGGGCGGCGTATGGGAGTGGTGCCTTGATGTGTATCAATCTCCCGATGGAAAACTCGCGGCAGACAATCAATTGCGAGCCGTTCGCGGCGGCGCGTGGACCAGCACGGCGGATCAATGCCGCTGTGCGACACGTTCCAGTCGGCATCGTACCCACAGCGATGACGACCTTGGGTTTCGAGTCTGCTGTGAAGAGACTGTTGCTTAACACGACAGCGCACTTTCGTAGCCGCGTTCGCCAGAACGCGGGCATCGGCACCCCGCTCACTTTCACACCCTCAGGGAGCTTGGCTCAGATGAAACTGAATCAGTTTAGACTTCACTGTCACGAACTCTTGAACGAACTGGCAGGCTGCTGCTCGGATGTAGGCGACCGAATTCAAGCGGCGCGGCACCGACTTGATTCCGACCGCTTGAAGCTACTGGTCGTCGGCGAATTCTCGCGTGGCAAATCCACCTTCATCAATGCGCTGGTCGGCGAACCGATCTTGCCGTCCCGAGTCAACCCGACGACCGCGACAATCAATGTCTTAACCGGCGCGGCACCTCGCCAGGCAATCATTAGTTATACCGACGGCCGGAAACGCCTTATCGACCTGCCCGCGAGCAAAGTGAATAAGTTTCTGGACGACATCGTCACGACCGCGAACCAAGAAGCCGCGACGATTCAAACGGTGAATCTGTCGATTCCCGGTCGGCTGGAGCAGATCGTCGCGGATGTGGTGGATACTCCTGGTGTGAACGACTTGGACCAGATGCGGGAGGAAATCACGTTTCGGTATCTCCGCGAGGCGGACGCGGTGGTGGTGATGCTCGACGCCCAACAGCCAGTGTCCGAGTCCGAACGAATATTTCTCAACGACAAAGTCATGGGGCAGGACATCAACCGGATGCTGTTTGTCTTGAATCGGATCGATGAGCCAGTCTGTGTGGGAGAGACGATGGATCTTCCGATGCTCAAGGAATACGCGCGGAAGCGGCTGGTCGAGATGGCCGGCGTCGCCTCCCCTGAAGTACATGCGATCTCGGCGAAGGAAGTTCTGCGAGCGCGTCACACCGGGCAACTCAACGAATATGTCGAACCGTTTGAAGGGTTCGAGCGGCGGTTGGTGGAATTCGCCGCCGAGCAGGCGACATCGGGACGCATGAAGAGCCACAGGGACCGCGTGCGAAAAATCGCGGAGTCGGCGGCCGAGATCATTCATGCCGAAGAGCGAGGCGCGGAAACTCGACATGAACAAGCGGCCGATGCGCTGACACAGGCCCGAACGGAACAGCAGCGTTTGGGAAGTTTGTTGGAGGAACTTCAGCAGCGATTGGTTCGGTTAACTTCGGAGATCCAAGAGCGTGTGACAGCCCAGGGTCATCAGACGGTGGCGGAGTTGCGCGGCCGGCTGACGGATTATGTGCAGACGTGTCAATCACGCGAGAATTTGGACAGATTTCGCAGCGAGCTTGCCGGGCAATTGCGAAACTTCGTACAGACGATCGAGCACTTTGGGTGGCAAGAACGGATGCGGGCGGCGAAAGAATTGGAAACGCAGTTTGCCGAAGTGCTGGTCCCGGCAACGACGGCGATCGCTCGCCGTCCCTCTGGAAATCTGACCGTTCCCGACGACTCAAATATGGAACGGTTTCAGACACGTTCGATCGACGCTCCGCCGGCGCTGGAAGCGTCGGACATGATGGTGGGCGGGATGATCGGTGCCGCGTTGGGACTGCTGTTCGGAGGCACTGTTGGGGCAATCGGCGCGGCAGTCGGAACGATGATCGCCAGAAGTGGCCGACGTGAAACGCAGGCAGAAAACTCGGTCGCCGACGAACGCGGTCGGATTCTCACGATGCTCAACCATAGCTGCGATGAATTGGATGGCCGCGTCCCGCTCATGGCGGAACAGTTGGCCTCTCAGCAAGTCGAATTGCTGGGAGAAGAGATTCGTGAGCGTGCGGCCAATCGGCAGTTTGCCTTGGCTCGGTCGCTCTCGGCTCATGAAGAGAGCGTGCGGCTCAGCGACCATGAGCGGCAGGAAAAAGTGGCCTTGCTCAGAAGCCGCCTGCAAAGAGTGAAAGTCATCATTGAGAAGTGCGGACAACCTGTCGGATAGGCTCAGGCGGCGAAGCCGCCATGTGGCACGACGCTCCGCGTCGTGAATCGCGACGCCGAGCGTCACGCCATCATCTGACTCAGCCACACTGACTCGCTCCTAGTTGCTCCCTTTAGACATAAGGACTCCTCGACTATGGCGGATCCCAAACAGCAATTGATCGACAAGTACGTTGGCAACCTGCGCAAGGAATTTCCGTGGCAGCGGGGCGAGGAACTCGTGGCCGCAGCCCTCGGAGCCTATGTGGAGAATCCCGACGCGAGCAGCGACAGCTCGGACGCGATGCTGATCTGTCAGACGACTCAACGCACGGGGGCGTGGCGTGCGAAGATGTGGGGCAAGCCGCGGTTCTTGCGGTCGATTCAGCAGTTGAAAGAGATTCAGACGGACGGCGACCGGCGACTCCTCGGATTGGTGTTTGTCGATGGCAGCCGCGTTCTGGCACAGTTGCCTGACAATGAAGTGTTTCAACAAATTGTGAACGGAATCGCGGCGGTGCGAGTGCAGGCGATCCAGGAAGACGCGGCCAAAGCCGTGTGTGATGCTTGTCGTCAGTTGCCCAACAGCAATGTTGATCGGCCATTGGCGCTGCTGGAACAAGCGTGTGCAGCCGAACCATTTCATGCCGGTCCGTTTCTGCTCAAGTGCCGGCTCCTGATGCAGGCGGGCCGAGGGCATGAAGCGGGTGAGGCACTTGTCGAAGGAACCCGGCGTGGCTTATCGACGGGAGCCATCATCCCCCTCGGTTTCTGGGCAGAAACACCCTTCAGCGCGGCCCAATTGCAGTTTCTGTGCGAGCTGTTGGGCTTACAGACAGCGCCCGATCAACAGGATTGGCCGCAGCTTTTGTTTTCAGCGGTCGTCGCGGCGCGCAGGTTGCGCTGGCGAGACTGCCTGCAGTTCCTGGATGCGAGCTTGACCAAGACGACGGAGCCGTCGCATCACACCGCCATTCTGAAATTCGGACGGCAGCTCTTGTCCGAACGTCCGGGTATCGAGCGGGAACACGATCAGGCGACGAAGTATGTTTCTGCGGACAACGGCGCGTTGGATGAAGTGCTCACGAAACCCATTGCGGCGGAGGCGCTGACATCCGCAATGACAGACATGTCGGCGTTCATTGAATTACTCAATCAAACGGAATACCGCTCGAGCAACCCACTGCGAGGCCAGCACGCTTGGGAACGACTGCGAGCGGGCAATGTTTCAGGCGCATCCGATGTTTTGGGAGTCGCACCGTCGGAGTTTGTGCGGCGACTCGTGGACGGGGCGCGTCCCGCCGACCCTCGCGTCTGGCAAGGGACGTTGGCCGCAGTCGAGATCCTGTTGCGAAGCAGGCAGGAGAAGTCCGCTGGCGAGTGCATCGAGTCCGCGTACTTGGCGGTCGCTCCCTATGTCACACACACGACCGATCCATTGATGAAGCATGCGAGTTGGCTGCGTGGTTTGATCGTCTCCATTGTTCGGAAGAACCTGGCTCAGGCGAGGCTGTACTGGGGACTGCTGGCGAACCTCGACGGCTTCGGCTGGTTGCGACAATGGGTTGTTGAGCTGTGTCCGCAAGTCATGTCGCGAGCGGATTTGGTCGGCCATGAGCCGGTGGAAATGGAGAAATTCTCCGGTTGGATCCGGCCGCTGCTGGCTCGACCACAGTTCTCAAAATCGGACCAAATTCAAAAGGCGCTCGCCGACTTTGAACAGGCTCTCGGTGACGGCACGCTGCGCGTCGTCATCGGTGGCGAAACGGGGGCGGGAAAGTCGTCGTTCATCAATCGGCTGATCGAGGTGCCGGTCTTGTACGCGGCTCAGATTGAATCGACCGCTGTCCCGACTCACATTCGGTTTGACGACCGCTGGTCCGTCACCGCTCATTTCGAAGGACGGAGGCCGTCGCTGAAAGAATCGTTCGGAAACAGTGCCAACGAACTGTCACGGCTTCGCGAGTTCGTGAAGAGGCACAGTTTCTTGGGTGCCGCGCAGTCGTCCGACGTTGCACGACTGGAGATCGCAGGCCCATTGTCCGCGCTCCCCGACGACACCGAACTGACCGATAGTCCGGGCTTGAACGCCCACGCGCTGCGGACTCAGAAGGCGATGGCCATCTTGGAGGAGTCACACGCTTGCTTGTTCGTGATTGACGCACGAAACGCTCTCAAGGCGGGAGAGATGCGGAAGATTTCTATCGCCAAAGAGTCAGTCGGTAAGACGATCTTCATCGTCAACAAGATCGACTTGGTCGAATCCGACGACGATCTGGACTGCGACACCGATGCGGTCAGCTCGTTGATGATGCGAGTGCAATCGGAACTGCGCGAAGCGCTCGGCGTCGCCGAAGTGCATTTGTTCGCGGTCTCTTCTTTTTCGGAGCACAATGGAAATTCGACCGCAGGCAGTGGATTCGAGGAGATTCGAACCCGCCTGACGAAAGTGTTGGGAGACTCGCGTGAGCAACTGCTGGCGCATCGCGCACGGCGTTTGGCTCGTGAAGTCTCTGGTCATGCGATGAGATTGGCGACGGATGCGATGTCGAACAGCGAATCGGCATTGGGCAAGCTGCTCAGGCAAGTTCCCGAAGACCCCACCACATTCCGTTCCTACCTGGTGCCACGAGTCGTTCAAGCCTGGCTCAGTCTGAACAGCGAATATATCGAGACGGTGGGAACAGCGTTGCGGTCTGCGATCCAGCGGTATAACAGCCGCATGGAGCGGTCGCTGAGTGGCGTCAGTGGGCTGGATGGATTGGTCGCCGTTCTCAAGCAGCACTTCCGCGATCACTTGAATGGTCTGATTCGGGACGCCGAGCAAGCCCGTAACCGTGAATGGGAACGAGTGGCACGGACGAGCGTGGTCGGCATGGTTGAGTTCTTTAAGGCGCTCTACCAAGACATCGAATTCGACGTGCAGTTGGACGTCGATGCCATTCTGCGTTTGGCGACTCCACTGCCAATCACCGGCCAACTCAGCTCGCTGATGGCGAGCATCGATCAGAAGGTCCAAGCGGCCGTCGCCAGTGCGCCGGTGAATATGGCGGGCGGCGCATTGTTGGGTGGGGCGATTTTCGGACCGCTCGGGGCCTTGATTGGTGGGGCATTGGGAGCTGTCGCGGCTCAAGAAACCTACAATCAAAAGTGCAATGAGATCGGCCAGTTGATCGATGCGGAAGCCAATCGCTGCATCCAGAGCTTGGCGGAATCTCTGCAAGCGGATCTGGAGCCGACGGCCGATGGCCTGCCACGAGTGTTGGCCGGAGTCCTTGGCTACATTGACACCGAACGGACTCGGTTTGAGAAGCAGGTGACCGTGCGTGTGTTCGAGATTCGGAAGCAACTTGCAGACGTGCAGTCGTCAGCCGATTCATGGCGATCCATTGCCACCGAAAGTTCAGAATGGGGACATCGTTTCGAGACCGTTCTGTCAGAGCCAGGGGTGTGAACATCAAAAAGCCGATGACGCTCCGGGGCTGTCAAGATTTGGAGCCGCGACCGTGAGGGAGCGGTTGTTTCTAACGACTTACGACCGCTCCCTAACGGTCGCGGCTCTAGAAGTTCACCGACGCTCCGCGTCGCAACTCACGACGCGGAGCGTCGTGCCACATTGGCTGTTAAGAACTCGATGCCGTCGATCTCAGTCGAGAACACCCCGTCGAGTTGGGCTTCAAAACATTGCTTCAATACCTCGCCAAACCAGACGTCGGGACGGTGGCCGAGGGCGATCAAGTGGCGGCCGAGGATCAGGGGCTTTGGACGAGAGCGGTCCACGTTCATGCCTTCGGCTAACTCGACCAATGTTTGCACGGCGGGTGGCAGGCCGCCAGGTAATGGCGGGCGGCCGTTCATGTCGGCTTCGATCAGGCGGACCAGTTGCGCGATCGTGGCTTTGCCCAAACGCTCGGCCAGACGTCGCACCGTGCGGGCACTCATGTCGCGCTGAGCATGCACGAGGTGCTCGGCCACCAGCGGTTCGATGACTTCAATGATCGCTTCCGGACAACCGATGCGGGTGAGAAACGTGCGCGCCAACGGGACGCCGGCGTCGCAGTGACCGTGTGCTCGCCAGTGACCGTCGAAGAACTCGGTTGTCGTCGCCTTGCCCAGGTCGTGACACAACGCGGCGAACAACAAGATGGCTCGTTCGTCATCCTCCAAAGCGTCTCGATCGGCGATGCGCGACGCGGCGTCGCAGACGTGCCGCGTGTGAACCCAGACGTCGCCCTCAGGATGCCACTGCGGGTCTTGAGGGACTCCCGGCAACGCGGCCAGTTCGGGATAGAGGTCCAAGCAATCCGACTCCGCCAGCGCTTGCAAGCCGCGACTGGGAAGCGTGCTGCGAGTGGCCCACTTGTGCCATTCGCCCCAGACACGTTCGACGGACACCGTCAGATCGGCGGCGCTGATGTGTAAGACTTCGATGTCGAGATCTTTGCACGGCGGTCCCAGAATGCCGTCGCGGACGCAACCGCCGACTTCAAACGCGCGGCCGCCAGCTTGGGTGATGGCATGGATGGTTGCAGGGAGCATGAGGTGTTCTTTCTGAGTCAGTGATACTGTGATCGCCCAGGATTGAGGAATTCACTTGTCCAACCGCACGCCGCAGGCACGCGCGTTTCACTGCGGTCACCCGGCTAGAAACCCGCACGCCTGCTGCTTGCGGTTAAACATCGCGGCGGAGCCGCAACCAAATGTAACCCGAAGCGGCAGCGAGGGCGGATCCTCCCTCGCTGACGCTTCGGGTTACATTGTCGGCGAGGCTCAGAAATACGCGCAAGCCGGCAAGAAATCGCGAACTAGTAGTACGACGCGGCGGAGCAACAACTCGTAGCTCAGGCGGCCCGCCTGAGTCGCGTCAGTAGACGCGGTCGCAGGCGAGCCGCCTACGCTACGAACGATACCGTTCCAGCACGCTCTGAATTTCACGCAGCGCGGTCGTGGCCGCATCGACGCGGACCACGCAGTCATCGAGCTTGCCGTAGTGTTCTTCGAGGCAATTCAACAGCAGCGTCTTGATGCGGGCTTCATCGGGAACAGCGGGCAATTTCGAGTCGACGTAAAGCTGTTCGAGCTGCCGTTCCTTGTCGGACGCCCACTTCAGGATGTCCTCCTGAGAGACTTCACCTCGGCGGATGGCTTTGAGGTGCTCGCGATTGCGGCGCAGGTCCATGTCCCCTTCGATCAGCATCTGCTCGCACTCGCCGAGCAACCGCACGACGTGATACGCGAACTTCACATCGAATCCGAATTCCTCGTGCAGTGCTTTGCGTTTGCCGATCGGTTCCTTGCCCCGCATCTTGTGGAGTTGCGAGTAGGCATAGCCTTTGAATCTCGGCCAGCAGCCTTTATGCAGGAACAGACGACGTTGCTCGCGAACGAGGCTGCCCACGCGAGTGAGATGCAGCACGCAGTCCTGCGGCGTAAACAACGAGTCGATCATGTTCGGATTGCACTCCATGCAGAGCGTGAAATACCTCACGATGTTGTAGATGGAGAGGTCGTATTCCACCCCCTTGCCTCCCAGCGCGGACTCATCGCGAATGTGAGCCTGCTGAAACTGCTCGAACCGCTTGGGCGGCGTGCCGAAGCCGACGATCTCGCCGGCCAGATGCGGGAAGACCTCGTCCTTGAGCGGGATGCAGAAACCGAAAACGTCGCGATCCGAATCGTCCATCGAGCAGCCATACGCGACCGACCCCATGAGCGTCTCGTACATGACATTGGTCGGCAGAAACTTCGGCGGCCGAATGAGGCCGAGGTCGGTCAGGTGTTGAGTTACGCTGGGCATTGGGAACATCCAAGATCAGGCGGGGGGAAACCGTTGGCGGATGGCGGTCGTGAGCAATTGCACGGTGTCGTCGGCTTGTTTGCGAATCTCGGCGACATCGTCGCCAGCATCGAGAGCAACCAGTTGGGCCTCGAATTTCTTCAGCCATTTTTGGCAGCGACCTTTGAGTTCCGCCTGTTCCCGATCGGGGAGCAGAGTGTGGTCGGTGTCGAGCATCTTGCGACAAGCGACGCGGAAGTCGGTGAGGTCCGCACGGAGTTGCTCGCGCGTCTCGTGCGGACGTTGGCTCCACTCGTCGGCGCGATCGGCGAATCGGTCGAGATATTGATCGGGCGTGACATCGGCCGCAAACGTCCCCGGACGGTTCCAACCCCAGGCCAACGGTTGTTGCTGCGGCTTCGGGAACAACCAGAGTCCCAACGCGGTCAGCATCACCGCCGCCGCCGCGAACACCAGTCGCCGTGTCCGTCGCAACGAGGTTGTCGTGACGCCCGTTTCCAACGTGCTCGCGTTGTTCGGTGAGGTAACCGAGTCCGCTTTGAACAAGTCGGAAATGTGCTCCACGCTGGCCGAGAGTCCGAGATTCGAGCTGAGTCGCTGCCAGCCTTGATGCACGGCGGCGACGAGTTCCGGTTCCAGCGGGAGCGACTCCCAATACGTTCCGCCGTCGATCAACACTCGCTCTTGCAGTTCCAAGAGGAGTTCTGGTTGTTTCAGCATCCGCCGCAGATGCTCGCGAGGTAATGCCGTCAGTCCATGCTCCAGAACATTGGGAAGGTCCGCACCACAAAGTTCGTCGAGGGTTGTGGGAGAGTCGGGTGGTCCATGCACGGCTCCCAATTCGGCGACCAGTTCGCCCAACTCCAGACCTTTCAAATGACGCTCCAGCCAACCGGGGATGAGTTGCGGATCGTCAGGCATGTCGAGCACGGGCAACTTCATGACAGCGTCCTTTCGACACATTCGCGGAGCTGCGAGGTCGCTCGACGATGACGAGTCATCAACGTGTTCTGCGGAGTCTGCGTTTGCTCGGAGATTTCGGCATAGCTGTGTCCCGCCAATCGAGCTTGGACCGCTTCCCGAAACTGTGGGTCGAGCCTCTTCAGGCAATCGCGCAAGGCCCGTTTGTGGTCGTCAAGTCGATCTGCCATTTCCAACTCCTCGGCTGCTGGATCACAAGCCGCATCCTCGTCGTTCAAGGTTTGCGGCCGGCGTTTGTTCTTCCGCTTGTGGTTAATCAACTCATTTCGGGCGATCTCAAAGAGCCACCCACGAACATGGCGTCCGTCGAACTTCGGGAGGTGTTGCTGGACCTTGCACCAAACCGTTTGCGAGACATCGTAGGCATCCTCCCGATTCAGCCGAGCCTTCAAAAAAGCCAGGACCGAAGCCGCATGTTCTGCATACCAGACAGACAAGTTCCGCTCCGGTTCCGGATTGGCCCTCGCAACATCGAACGAATTGGTGGCAATGCTCATGTCGCCAAGCTACTGCTGTGCAATCGCTGTCTCAAGCGATGAGAGCCTCATCCACAGCCGCGTGGCCACGAGGGAAACGGAGGCCGCTCACGTTTCTTCCCGGAAATTCAAAAAATTGCGAAAAGAAATTCTGCGGACGGAGTCGCCGCGTTCGCCAGAATGCGGGAGCCACCCATTGTGAGCCGAACGCGCTAGTGCCACAAACGAGAAATAACCCTTCAAACGATTCGCCTTCCTTTTGTCTTCCCGCTGTGTCCCCTGTCGCGTCTCGGTGTTGTCAAAAATGTTGGTTCTTCCGGCTTTTCAGTGGCCGGTTTCTGAGACGATGGAAAGTGTGAGACCATTCCACGGTGGATTTTGGGAGGCATGGCTCCGATGTCCCAGGGCTGGACTCACGGCGACGGTTCCGTTCCAAACCTGTCGTCTGGAGATTCAAGGAGACACCCTGGGACATCGGAGCCATGCCTGAGAAAATCCACCGTGGAATGGCCCCCGATTCTCCATGCTGTTGGCATCAGCCAAGACATAGCCGGAAGAACCCTGTTTTGAGTTGCCGTTCGCCGAACGACCGTGCTCAGTCGAGTCGCCACGCTCGCCAGATAGAAACGCGCAGGCTCGTTGATAGCTTGGCGACCCGAGTCACAGCGCGTCTGGACTCCTTTGCTTCCGAAAGTTGATGCGAATGAGTCAAGTTTGTTTTGGAACACTAATCAACGCTGATCTTCGCTCATCAAACCATCGTCTTTGTGTCATTAGTCCTCATCCCAGCGATGTTCGCAAACCCCACCGAGCTTGCCTCGGTGGATTTGGGCTTCTGCACGACGCGGCAGTTCACTCGAAATCATGATCGACGTAGTGCAAAAGCCCGCTAACCACCGAGACAAGCTCGGTGGGGTCGCTTGTTTGAGGATTAGCGTTGATTAGTGTTCCGTTTGCTTGAAGGGCTGAGGCGAAACCTCGCTGGAGTGTTCAGATCAAGGAGCCATGTATGTCACGCCCACTGTCTCTTCGCCAGTTCTGTGTTCCAGGTCTCCCGACTCATTCTCGATGGCTCGCGTGGTGGCGCGTGCTGGTCTTGGTGGTGATCCTCACGCAGACCGGCCTCGGCCGAACGGACTTCCGGGCCGTCGCTCAGTCCGAGCCGCCGCAGTCCCAGACACTGACGAAGGCCGAGCGGGCGGCGAGAGAGAAGAAGTGCGCTCAGCTTTGGGAGACCGCGCAGACCGCTCGCAACAAGGATGATTACGCCGCTGCGATCAAGGCGGCGCAGGCCCTGCTGGCGATCGAGCAAGAACTGCTCGGTGACAAGCACCAGGAACTGATCGGTACGCTGGAGTTCCTCGCGGGATGCCATCAGTCCAACGCGGACTTCGCGTCCGCCAAGTCGGTGCGTGTGGAACTCGTGAAGCGGGTCACTCAAGCCTACGGGCCGGATGACTATCGCGTGGTCGACGCGAAGCTCGCCGTGAAGCAGGCCGACAGACTGGCAGAGCTGACGCCAGATCAGAGAAAACAACTGGCGGAAGCCGAGGTTGCGAATGGCCGCGTCGTGCGGCTGTATCAGGCGGGCCAGTTTGCTGACGCCGTTAAGCTCGCGGAACGGGTGCTAGAAACGCGACGCGGGCTGTTTGGCGAGGACCATCCCGACACCTCCCTGAGCCTCAACAATCTGGCCGAACTGTACCGGTCGCAGGCGAACTATGCCGCCGCCGAGCCGCTCTTCCAGCGGACGCTGAAGATCACAGAGAAGACGCTCGGTCCCGACCATCCCGACACCGCCTCGAACCTCAACTATCTGGCCAAACTGTACTACTCGCAGGCGAACTATGCCGCCGCCGAGCCGCTCTACCAGCGGGCGCTGAAGATCAGAGAAAAGACGCTCGGCCCCGACCATCCCGACACCGCCACGAGCCTCAACGATCTGGCCGCGCTGTACTACTCGCAGGCGAACTACGCCGCCGCCGAGCGGCTCTACCAGCGGGCGCTGAAGATCAGAGAAAAGACGCTCGGTCCCGACCATCGCGACACCGCCACGAGCCTCAACAATCTGGCCGCGCTGTACAAATCGCAGGGGAACTACACCGCCGCCGAGCCGCTCTACCAACGGACGCTGAAGATCTATGAAAAGGCGCTCGGCCCCGACCATCCCAACACCGCCACGAGCCTCAACAATCTGGCCGAGCTGAACCAGTCGCAGGCGAACTACGCCGCCGCCGAGCCGCTCTTCCAGCGGGCGCTGAAGATCCACGAAAAGGTGCTCGGCCCCGACCATCCCCTCACCGCCACGAGCCTCAACTATCTGGCCGGGCTGTACATGTTGCAGGGGAACTACGCCGCCGCCGAGCCGCTCTACCAGCGGGCGCTGAAGATCAGAGAGAAGGCCCTCGGTCCCGACCATCCCGACACCGCCACGAGCCTCAACGGTCTAGCCGAACTGTACCGGTCGCAGGCGAACTACGCCGCCGCCGAGCCGCTCTACCAACGGGCGCTGAAGATCAGAGAAAAGACGCTCGGCCCCGACCATCCCTACACCGCCCTGAGCCTCAACAATCTGGCCGGGCTGTACAACTCGCAGGCGAACTACGCCGCCGCCGAGCCGCTCTTCCAGCGGGCGCTGAAGATCAGAGAAAAGACGCTCGGCCCCGACCATCCCTACACCGCCCTGAGCCTCAACAATCTGGCCGGGCTGTACGACTCGCAGGCGAACTACGCCGCCGCCGAGCCGCTCTTCCAGCGGGCGCTGAAGATCTTTGAAAAGACGCTCGGTGCCGACCATCCCTACACCGCCGGGAGCCTCAACAATCTGGCCGGGCGGTACTACTCGCAGGCGAACTACCCCGCCGCCGAGCCGCTCTACCAGCGGGCACTGAAGATCAATGAAAAGGCGCTCGGCCCCGAGCATCCCACCACTGCCACGGCCCTCGCGAACCTGGTGCTGTTACAATGGGGGCGCGATCAGCCTGACACAGCGGCTTCACTCGCTGAGCAAGCTGTTGGAATCCGGCTCCGGCATCTCGATGCGACGGCGGCCATTCAAACGGAGCAACAGCAGTTCATGATGTCTCGCACGGCCGACATCAACGTGAGCGTGTGGCTCACGGTCAGCGGGGCGAAGGCCCAGTTGACGCCGCAAGTGTATCGGGACGTGTTGGCTTGGAAGGGCTTGATTACGGCGCGGCAGCAAGGACTGCGACGGGCACTGAAGGACGATCCGCTGTTCGCGGAGTTTCGGCGGGTGACGCAGCAGTTGAGCACTGTCGCTTTGAATCCTCCGCTGCCGCCGTCGAATCCCCAGGCCATCGACGCTTGGAGGGCGCGCGAGTCGGAACTGCGGCGGAATTGGGAGAGCCAAAAGGAGAAACTCGAAGTCGAGCATGAGAGGCTGGAGAAAGAACTCGCCGTCAAGTCCGTCCCGTTTCGCGAGAGCTTGGAGCAACGCCGCGTGAAACCGGAAGACCTCGTCGCTGCGCTGAAAGCTCAAGAGCAACCGACCGCGCTCGTCGATGTGTTGGAGTACGGCTATGTCCCTCGCAAGGACAAAGGCGAGAAGTACGAACGGCGGATCGTGGCGTTTGTCGTGCGCGGGGATCGGCCGGTCGTGCGGGTGGAATTGGGTTCGGCAGACGAAATTGCTGAGCAACTCGATACATGGCGAGACAGCATCCTGAGCAGGGGCGAGAATCAGGAGATCGCCGAGGAACTTCGGACGCAGGTGTGGTTGCCGATCGAAACGCATTTGCAGGGGATCGAGACCGTGCTCATCTCGACCGACGGTGTGTTGGGGTTGCTGCCGTTTGAGGCGCTTCCGGGAAAGAAAGACGGCACGCTGTTGATTGAGGATTACCGGCTGGCGTTTGTGCCCGTGCCGCAGTTGATTCCGGGGATGCTCGCGAAGCCCAAGAGGTCTCTCGCTGGTGAGCGACTGCTGTTGGTCGGAGACGTTGATTATGGAACCAACGCGACCGGCGAGTACTCGCCTTGGGAACCGTTGCGCGGGACGGCCGACGAATTGGCCGCACTGTCGATACTTCACGGCTCGAAGTTTCCGGCGGCTGAGGGCGCTGCGAGTCAACGAAAGCGAAGGGGAAAAGCGAGTCCGGCGGCCAATGGACTGCTGACTCTGAGCGGTGCGGATGCCACGGAACGAGAAGTTGCCGAACGACTGGCTCAGTTTCCTTTGCTGCACTTCGCCACGCATGGGTTGTTCGAGGAGACCGAACAGCGCGTGATTCCGCGCAGCCAAGCCTTCGGTGGAACACGCGGTGAGGCGATGGCATCCGCGTTCGACAATCAGCCGCAGACGGTCAAGGTCCCGCGGTCGGGACTGGTGCTTGCCGGCGCGAATCGCAAACCGAATCTCCGCGCGGACGGTGCCGCCTCCGAAGTGCCCGACGACGGGCTGTTGATGGACAACGAGATTCTCGCCATGCCGTTGGAGAATGCCTCGCTGGTGGTGATGTCCGCCTGCAACACGGCTCAAGGCAAGCAGCAGAGCGGCGAAGGACTGCTCGGTATTCAGCGGGCCTTCCAGGTGGCCGGAGCACGAACGACCGTCGCGAGTTTGTGGCACGTCGATGACGCTGCCACCGTGCTGCTGATGCAGCGGTTCTACGAAAACTTGTGGGCCGGAAAGTTGTCGCGAGTGGATGCCCTCCACGAGGCCCAACTCTGGATGTTGCGTTCTGGAAAACCGGCTCTCCGCGAGTCAGCCCGTCGTGCCCTCGCGCGGAGCGAAGAGTCGCGCGGTGCCCAAAGCTTGCTGGACGAATTGGACAAGTCGCGGGACGATCGCTTGCCACCGTTCTTCTGGGCCGCCTTCGTGCTCTCCGGTGATTGGCGATAGACACGTTCGTTTCCGAACATTGTTGCCGTTGAGCCGAACTGCGGATGAAAGATGCCGAGCCACTAAACGGATTCTATTGAGGAAGTCGAAAAACAATTTTGACAGGAAGATTTGGGACAGGAAAATCAGCCTCTCAATCATCGCGAGAACAAGCCTCCCTCAAAAAGCAGCGGGAGCAGGTGCTGGTGCCGCCTCTTCAAACAGTGGTGCGGGCGCTGGTGCTGGTGCGGCGTCGAAGTTGCCGGGTCTCTTTTCCGGTTCCGCGCCGAGCGTGGCTTCGGCTTCGGCGAACAGGATGCCGAGATCCAGATTCTCGGTGATGAAGTATTCCTGTTGGGCCTGCTCGCGCGCGCTGATCCGTAAGTTGTCGATCAGTTCCTTCCGATCTTTGTGGCCTAAGCGATGCTCGATCATGGCGAGAATCAGCAGTCCGTCCTCCAAGCCATTGAGTTGCGGACGGTCTCGCTTGGCAAGTTCCGCAGTCTCGGGTCGTTCGTAGAACTTCATGAATTCCTCATCGTCTCTCCAGAACGGCGGCAGCGACTGGCTTCTTTGGAGTCGAATCGCGAGGGCTTGCTTCAATTGCGTGGCGGCCAACGGGAGTCGGCCCGCTCGATACAGCAGCCCTCCGTAGTTGATCCGATCTTCTTCGATCTCCGGCTGCTTCTCGGCGGCGGACTTCGCGGCTCGCAAGATCGGTTCCCAGTCGCTCAAGGCATCGGGGCCGAGCACGCACAGAAAGGACAAACTCGGAAGCACGTCAGGCTCGCTGGACGCCAGATGATCCGCGACGGCTTGTCGGCAGACTTGCTGATACCGCGCGAGATCGGGTCGAGGTTTGATGAGATAGGCACGAGCCAATCCGTATTGAAGCTCCAAGTTCTTGGGGGTTCGCCGCAGCGCTTCCTGCAAGACCTCTCGCGATTCGGTCGTCTGCCCGAGCGATAAGAGAATGGCTCCGAGATTCGAGCTGGCCTGCACATCGTCCGGCGTCGTTTTCAGGATGGAACGGAGATGGCTGGCGATCGCTTCGCCCGGACCACAGCGGTTGAGATAGCTGACTTTTCCCAGATGCCACTCGTGCGTTTGCTGCTCGGTCGAGACCTGCGTGAGGACATCTTGTTCCCACGAATGCACGGCGGTTTCGAGACTCAATTTGCTGACTTGCTGGGTGGCGTCGATCTTCCGTAGGGCGACGGCTTCGACCCATCGCCGCCAGTCTTTCGCTTTCCGATTCGACGAGGGAGCGAGGTTCCAAACTCGATAACCGGACAGATCGTGTGTCAGCAGGAAATCTCCAGAGGGTGGCATCGCGGGGGTGGCAAGATCGTCAGATTTGAGCGGCCTGCCGTGGTGTTGCGACCAGGCGATCGGTTCGCCATCGCCGCGCCAGATCCAGACGGTTCCATCCAGGCAGGTCGTCATCAGGAACAATTCCGAGACCTTCGCATTGGGCAGATTGGCTCGTGAGTCCAACGTGGCATTGGTGACCAGGGTGCCATGCGGGAGGAACTGGGTGAGCCAAGTGAGTTGCTTGTCTTCGGCGATGTTCGCAAATCGAACCTGTCGGCGGTCGTCATGTTGATAGGCGACTTGCAAACCACTGAATTGACGGCGCTGAGTGGCCGCGGCCCCCGGCGAACTCGGCTGCAACTGCAGTTCATCCAAGAGATTCGCCTGGAAGGAGACGAGGGTCTCTTCCCGGCCGTTTTGGATCACGGGAAATTCCAACTCCTCCTCCACCGGGATCGAGACCGAAATCACATCAAACCGCTGATCGTGGCTTCCATCGGCTCGAACCCCATCGAATCCCTGCTGCCGTTGTTCGAGAACAGTCCGAAATGTCTTGAGTCGGCGGAAGATCGAAGTGGCTGCGGGTAAAGGATGCGAGTCTCCGGTGTGCGGTGCCCACGCATGAATCGAGACTTGCTGTCGATCGGCCAGTGTCCCCAATACTTGCTGGCCTCCCGAAGCGATGCCGACTCGCTCTTGGGGATTCCCAGCCAATTGAGCCACACCGCCGCGTCGTGGCAGCAAAGACCAGAGTCGCGCTTCGTTGCCGCAGATCAGAGCGGTGGTCCCGTCCGGACTGAAGGTCACGCGGGAATGGACCCCGCGTGAGACCGGTTGTGCGTGAGGTAATGGCGATGTGATCGGAAGTCCCGTTTCGAGATTCCACACTTGGATTTCTCCGGGGTCGGTCGATTGAAAATCGACCGTCGTCGAACAAAACGCCGCCGCGAATCGGAGACCATCGGGACTGAAGCAGACGTCTCGCACAGGAAGGCGATGTTGATGAATGGCGACGTCCGATGGCGGGAAGTGCTCCCCCGTCAGCAGATCGGTGGGCACAGCCGGAGCCGGATCCAGAGCCGGAGCCGCAAGCGCAACCGGAGCCGGTGACGCACCGTCCTGACCGTCGAATCTCAAGTAGGCGTTGTGGCGGAGAAAACCGAACTTCAGGAACTGATCATGCAACTCAACCTGCGTGGAATCCAAAGTGGCTCGCGACGACTTGCCTTTCGACAGGATTCTCTGCATCCAGCCTCGCTCCACGGCGACTGGCGGGGCGATACGCACGAGTCCGATCCGTCCGTTTCCAAAACCGATCGCCAGCAGTTTTCCGTTGGGGCTGAATTTGATCGTCGTGGCGAGTTGTTCGTTGGTCTCGCCGGTGGCCAGTTTTTCGCCGTCGGCGATTCGCCAGACATCGACGTGGGACCGCGCGGCGAATTGACCGCCCGGATCAAACGAAGTGACGGAAGCAACGGCCACGAGTTCCGCGTTGGGACTGAGAACCGCGCGGACGGAACGATCGCCGACGTCGATGACATCGCCGATCGTCTTGCCGCGTTGGATGTCCCACACGACCAGTCCGAACTTTGGCGACGATCCCGCCGGGGCAGACGTTGGCGACAATCGCTGTGATGAACTCGATTGGTCCGCTTCGCAACCGTCGCTCGCGACAAGCCGTTCATCGGCGGCTGGGGGAACATTCAGAGCTTTTGGTTCCACAGCCGCAGCCGGAGCCGCGATCGGAGCTTCGGGGAAAATCTCAAAGTACTCCGGGTAACTCGGCGACTTCGACCTGTTATCGACGAGCAGTCGTCCCCCATCCTCGGAATAAACCAGAGAGCGGCCCGCGTCGAACGAGCGAACTTGTCGCACCGCTCCACGATGATTCCAAACACGAATCTCTCCGTCGTCGCCAGCCGTTGTGATCTCGTCGTTGCCGAGCAGTTTGGCATGTCGCACGACCACGTTGGTGTGGTCGAAAGCCTTCGGAGCTTCGTTGGGCGTGTTCCAATTCCAGAGGACGGCCATCGTGCCAGCGACCGCCATCAACTGCCGACCATCACGGTGAAATTGGACGTCGCGAACAATCGCGGGAAGCTGGTATCGCGCCAGTTCCTCGCCGGTCCCCACGCGATACACGGCCAACAATCCGTTGTCGTCACCCGTGGCCAGCAACTCGCCCGAATGATCGAAGGCGGCGACTCGCGCATTGATCCACATTTGCTGAAGCGGGAATTGTCGAGCCGCCATTTCCATGCGGCGACGAGCCAAATCGTGTTCCACCTCCAGAGTCTTGAGCACGGTCGGAGATGTGCCGGAATCCTCGCGCGCGGATTTCAAGGCGTCTTCGGCCACGCGCAGAGCATCCGCCAACCAGATCAAGGACGAGGACTCTTCGCCGTCGCAAACATGCTTCAACGCGGTGCGAACATTGCGTTGAATCTGCTGACGAGCCAACTCCAAGCTGCGCGCCTGCGCGGCTTGTTTCGCCTGTTGTTCATTCGTGAGAGCGTCCTGCTTTTGTTCGAGTGCGAGCGTTTTGTCTTTCGTGGCCCGAACGGCGTCGTCTCGTTCTTTCAAGATCCAACCAAACGCTCCGGCCGCGACGAGCACAACGGTGGCAATCGAAACACTCAACACGGTCGCCATCAACCGATTCTCGCTCATCCAGCGGAGGAACAATTCGGTGCCGCTCGGTGGTCGAATCGGCAGCGGCTGATGATCCAGATACAGGCTCAAGTACTCGGCCAACTTGCCCGCGCTGGGAATGCGGCTGTCCAAACGGCGCTCGGTCGCTCGCAAGACAATCGCCTCTAAATCTTGGTCAAAACTGGAATCCATCTGGCGGAGTCGCGGCACATCTTCGGTGAGCACCGCTTGAGCCAGTCGGGCCTCGTCGGTGGCCTCCGCAAACAGCCGTCGCCGAGTCAGCAATTCCCAGAGCGTGACTCCCAGTCCGCGCACGTCGGCACTCGCACCCACGAGGATCTTGGACGTCGCCAATTGTTCGGGAGCGGCATAACGCAGCGTTCCTTGAAAGCCGCCGCTCTTCGTGAAGCTGGTCAGAGCCTGTCCCTTCGCCAATCCAAAATCCATCAGCACGACGCGCTGTCCATCGGCGGTGATCATCAAATTGCTGGGCTTGATATCGCGGTGAATCAGATCCTGATCATGCACCGCTTGAACCGCCAACGCCGCATCGCGAATCAATGTCGCAACACGACGGATGTAACTGCCGGGATCATCTTCAAACCGTGGTAGCTCCGGCAGCGGTGGCAACAAGTCGCTGGCGAGTGGCAGCGGAGACGTGTCATTCACCGAGCGATCGTCGAGCGGATTCGAGGCTTTGAGTCGTTGCTTCTCCGCCGCCGACCGCACGGCGTTAGCCCACGTCGAGCCTCCCAACGCGGTGGCCTGCATGGCGGCGTGCGAGTCGCCCGACAGTTCTCTCCAAACGGATTCCAAGTCGCTGCCGGGCACCCATTCCATCGTGTAGTACAGTCGCCGTCCGGGGAGTTCTCCGGTCGATAGCAGTTTGACGATGTGCGGATGATCGCATCGGGCGAGTGCTCGCATCTCCCGGCGAAAGCGCCCCAAGTTCGCGTCATGTCCCGCCAGCTCCGGCGGAAGCATCTTGAGCGCGACCAACCGGCCCAGCGACCTTTGTCGAGCCAAGTAAACGACACCCATTCCGCCACGACCCAACTCGGCCAACACATCGTGATCGCCGATCCGACGTGGTGCGACGCCCGCTTCCGCAGCACTCACCGGGACAGGCTGCTCACCTGCCGGCACCGTCGATCGTGAGTTGTCCGCCATCTGCCCCAGTTCGGCCTCATCCACTTTTTTCCCGGTGATCAAACTCAACAGGCTGGCCAATGCCTGAGTCATCTGCGAATCGCGTTCGGTGGCTCCCGTGTAGTAACTCAGGTACTCAACCTGTTTGCCATCGCGATCTTTGTTGAGAAACAAAACTTGTTCGCACAGTTCGCTCTCACGATAGACGAGCAGCGGATCCACTCGCAGCGGTTCAGTCTCGTCGGGCGGAAGAACGGCCAGCCGATTGGGAGACAGACTCTTGGCAACCTCCAGCGGAAGCATGACCGGAGCGATTCGCTCCCCCTGCATTCCCGTCAATTCGACAAACCGCATCTCGACCTGTTCGCCCCCGCTGGCCAATTCCAGTTGAGTAATGACCACCAGCCGGCAGCCCCGCGAACCCAGGACGTTGAAGACCTCCTCGCGGAGCAAATCGTTGACGGCGGGAAAGAGGAGCGGCCCCATCTGTTGCTCATAGAAGAGCACATGCCGCGCGGCTCCGTGACCGAACACCGTATTCCGATAAAGAACCAGCGCATCAAACAAACCGAGCAGCGAGACCGTCGTGTCACCCACCGGCTGACCATCCGGGCCGTTTTTGATCCGGCGATACAACGCCAACAATTCCGGCAGATCTTTGCGACCCAGCGCAAGCGACGGCCACCAGTCACTCAGGGGATGCTCCACCCCATCCGAGTTCCGAGAAAAGTACCCAGCCAACCGCCGGAGAATCGCCAGCCACTGTCCCATCGAAGGACACGACAGCACGCGCAATTCACGATCGACGGCCGCATCGTGTGCCGCTCCGCGCTGAATGCCGCGAACGTAATGAGCCACCGCCACCGACGCCGCCAACTTGAGGAACGCCTCAAACACATAAAACGAATTGTCGTGTCGCCCGCGAGCATCCTTGGCATTGAACGCTCGCGCATAAAGCTGCGCCAGTGGCAACGGCAGACGAAGCAGGTACTCGCGGTGATATTCGGCAGTCATGGCGGCGACTCCTCAATGGGATCGTGAACTGCAATCGACCCTTCGGTTCCGTAGTTTGCGGATTGGTCGTTTGACTTTTCAGCCAAAATGCCTTTGTGGTGTGTCTCTTACAGCGATTTGATGGCTGTTGCAAACCATCGCAAATCGCAGCAAACAATAGTCGTATTTAGCAGTATGACGCACTTTTCTCCGTAGGATTTTCCTGACTCTAACGGAATCTAGGTACTAAAAACTGGGTTCGCAAAACTGGGCCAAGATCTCGATCCTTTCTCTTTCTCACGGAGGAGGGAGCGAGCATGGAAGCTCAGGGACGAACCCAGCGT
>JBJXEX010000059.1:0-5266 GCA_046156195.1 Planctomycetaceae bacterium
GAATTGGCCGAACGGCCAATTCCGAATTCCGAAGTGCCTGACCCCGGCTGTGATTTTGGCTGTGAATTCGGGACATGCAGTTGCTCGCGAATCGTCTGGCCGCGTTCCCACAGGCGGCGCAGTTCGCTCTCATCGCGGCGAGCTAACGCTTCGCGAAACGCGGCGATCTGGGACGAGAACTCGCCTAACCGAGCCAGGACGGCATCCCGATTGTTCATCAGGATCGGCACCCAGACTTGCGGATCACCGGCGGCGATCCGCGTCGTATCGGCAAAGCCGGTTGCCGCCAGTGAACGATTTTCGTCAGCGAGCGTTCGGGCCAAAGCTGACGCGACCACATGCGGCACATGACTGGTTTGAGCCAATGCGTGATCGTGAGCTTCCGGCGTCATCTCGATGACCGACATCCCAATCGCTTGCCAGAATGCAGTCAGTCGCTCGACCGCCTCTCGCGGCGATGACTCGGTAGGCGTGACGACACACACTCGTCCCGCGAACAGATCCGCGCGGGAGTATTCCCAGCCTTGCTTCTCCGATCCCGCCAACGGGTGCGAACCGACGAACGTGACTCGGTCGGGCAATTCGACAGCCAGTTCGCGGCAGAGATGCCCCTTCGTGCTGCCGACATCTGTGATGAGCGTCCCCGGTCGGCACGCCGCCGCCGCTTCGCGCACGCCTGGCGCGATCAAGTTCACCGGCGTGGCGAAGATCAGCAAGTCGGATTGATTCGCCGCTTGGCCGAGATCCGTGCTGAAGTCGTCGATCAGACCAGCCGCGCGAGCCGGCTCTAATCGAGCCGCGCTCCGACCGACTCCGATGACTCGCTGCACCAGTCCGCGCTGCTTCGCGGCCAGAGCGACAGAACCGCCCAAGAGTCCCACACCGACAATCGTCAGCGATTCAATGGCAATCAAATTCGAGGGGGGGTGAATCATGGCTGGCCGATTCTAGGACCGCTTCGGCTGACTCGCCACAACCCGTCGCCGGACTCGTGAGCCGAATGCGCTAGCGTCGGGCGATTCGCCGTCAAACGTCATCCACCGAGGCCCGTGGCTAGCGCCATCGGCTCACAAAGTGAGTTCGTCGGCATCGGGATCAGCCGCACTCCTTCGGTGCGAGTCAGTTCGGCGAAGAGATCACTGAGCCGTCGGGTCAGCGGGCCGGGTTGGCCCTCTCCGATCGTGCGGCCATCGACATCAACGACGGCGGCGAGTTCACCCATCGTTCCGGTGCAGAACATTTCGTCGGCCCGATAAACCTCGGTCAGCGAGAAGTCACGTTCCGAATGCGGGATGTTGTGCAAGCGGCAGAGACCGAGCACCGTCGTGCGCGTGATCCCTTCCGGGCAAGCGACCACGCGGCTGGTGATGACTTCACCATGATCGACGAGAAAGACGTGCGTCGCATTCGTCTCGGCGACGAAGCCTCGCAGGTCGAGCATCAGAGCGTCGTCCGCATCCGCGCGGTTGGCTTCGAGTTTGGCGAGGATCGACTGAATCAAATTGTTGTGGTGAATCTTCGGGTCCAGACAGTCGGGCGGAAAACGGCGGACGCTGCTGGTGATCAGTTTCAATCCCGCTTTGTCGTAGACCGGCGGCTTGTGCTCGGCCAGCACGATCAACGTCGGGCCGACTGTGTTCAACCGCGGGTCCATGCCTGACGTGAATTTCACTCCGCGAGTCAGTGTCAGCCGGATGTGGACGCCATCGAACATCTGATTCGCTTCGAGCGTGCGGCGAAGCTGTTCGATGATCTCTTCGTCCGTCGGAATCTGCTTAAAGGCGAGCGCCTTGGCCGAACCGCGCAGCCGCGCGAGGTGCTCGTGCAATTTGAAGATGCGGCCGGAGTACAACCGCAAGCCTTCCCAGACGGCGTCGCCTCCTTGCACGACCGAATCAAACGGGCTGACTCCCGCTTGGTCGCGATGCACCAACCGGCCGTTGATGTTGACGATCAGGTCGCGATTCTGAGGATGAAATTTTTGGTGCATTTCCCCGTGTCCTCAGCAGTTTCGTTTAGGCAAACAGGACGCTTCGAACCGCTGCCAAACAAAACATTGGACCGCTAATCAACGCTGATCTTCGCTAATTGATGGCCGCCACGACTGTCTGGATTAGCGCCAATTCGCGGTGAAAAAGTGGCGTTCAAAACTTGACTCAACGGCAACAACTTTCGGAAATGAAGGAGTCCAATGGGGCGAGCCGGAGGGGAGGAGCGTTTTGTGATCTCCTCTATTTGGCGTCGGCCGCAGGGGCTTTCACTTCCGCGTCCACGTCACCGCGAACGGGCCTTTTCACGGCGGCGACTCGTGGTGCTTGTCCCACGATCGGAATACGCCGGTCGTCCGGCTGATCAATCCATTCGGGGTCATCGACGAAACGGTACTCTTTTTCCTGTTGTTTGAATTCATCACCCGGTCGCCAGAATCTTTGGAGCAACGTCTTGCGCCAGATCATCGGCTTCTCTTCTTCGGCGGAGACTCGGTCATGGGTCGTCGTGAAGAACCAGATGTTGGCCTCCGGGTTGGGCGGGCCGGGTTTCTTTTCGTCGAACAGGTTGTAGGTTTCCGAAGCGGCTTTCCAGGCCGTCTTGCCGTCCCAGATTTGATCGAAGAATTTGAGTTTGTCTTCTTTCATCCGCTCTTGCAGCACCTGGTAGGTCACTGGCCCTCGGACGAGTTTGTAGCCGTTGGAGAATCCCGCCAGCATGATCGAGAAGCGATCGGCCTTCGGATCGACGCCGCGCCACATCGCCACGCCGTACTTCGCTTCGGGGGAATTGCCCGGAGTCGCCTCTTGCGGAATCGCGCCGGCAATCTTCACCGAGTTCTTCAGCACTACACCCGGCGGCAGAAGATCCTTCTCGCGTTTCTGAATGACAATTTCCGCAGCGGGGATCAGCGAGTCGGTGTAAATCTTGGACTCGCCGTCTTGCGTGATGAGTGTCAACTCCGGGGTGAACCGCGGAGGAGTGGCCTCGGGATCGAACGAGTTCTTCGGGACGGTCTCCGACTCCTCTTTGGATTCGCCCAAGCCGGGGTTCACGATCTTGTAGACCAAGTACACGATGATCTCTTCCCGATCCTCGCCGGTCTTCGGGTGTGGGAGCGTCACATGGACTTGCCGCAGTGTCTTGAGATGGACCTCCAAGACCCACAGATTGGTTTGGCTGGCCCGTTCGTCGCCGGTGGTTTGCACCGTGGCAATCCGATTGAAGCCGTAAGTCTTGACGGGCGGCTGAGCCTGACTGACGGACGCCGCAAGACCAGCCCAACCGGCCGCGATCCCACAGACAATGGCAATAATTCGTCGCATGATTCGCGGTCCTACTGAGTGCGGCGAAGCCGCGATCAAACTAACCCGAAGCGTGAGCGAGGGCGGACGCTCCGGAGAACGATGAAGCGTTGATGGCGGTTTCTCTGCGGCCTCCCTGGATCTGCGGGGGTGTCTGGGGATATCCCCGCAGATTCAGAAAAGCCACAGAGGAATTCGTCTGTGGCTTTGCTCTGAGGTGCGGCCGCGCTGGACTCTATTCCTGTCGTCGTCAAAGGGTCAAGACGTTGTCGGGACGAGCAAAGCGGCTCAGAATGCCGCGCATGACTGACCGTTTGGCCGACAACCTGCATCGCGTGACCGCTGACATCGCCGCCGCTTGCTCACGCGCCGGTCGCTCGCCTGACGAGGTGACGTTGGTCGCCGTGACGAAGTACACCGAGTTGATTTGGGTCCGTCCGTTGATCGAGTTGGGGGTCCGCAATCTGGGCGAGAGCCGGCCACAACAACTCCTGGAGCGCTCAGAGCAACTTCCGTCCGACGTCCACTGGCACTTGATCGGGCACTTGCAGCGGAACAAGGTCAAACCGCTGCTGCCGAAAACAGTCTTGATTCATTCGGTCGATAGCCTGCGGCTGTTGGAACGGATCTCCGTGATCGCTGCTGAACTCTCGTTGCGTCCGCGAGTGCTGCTGGAGATCAACGTCTCCGGCGAAGCCTCGAAAGACGGACTCACGGCTTCGGAGCTGACTGCGAACTGGGACGCTTTTCAATCCGTGCCGCATGTGGACGTGGTGGGCCTGATGACGATGGCTCCACTGGCCGATGACCCCACCGCCGCTCGGCCGGTGTTCCGTGCTCTGCGACAGCTTCGCGATGAACTCGCGGCGCGATCGGCCGCCAACGTGAAGCTGACAGAACTCTCAATGGGCATGAGCGGCGACTTCACCGTCGCGATCGAAGAAGGCGCAACGCTGGTCCGCATCGGCAGCCGGCTGTTCGAGGGGCTAGAGTGAAGGTTGCTGCCCCCCGGACGAACATCGAACCCTCCCCCGCGCGCATCACTGGCTTACTCGATGCCGTGAATTGGTGGTAATTTTCGAGCGCCATGGATCACCGCCAGAATGTAAACGTAGGTTTGGCGAACCTGATAAATGATCCGATAGGAATACTCGAAGACCTCGCGCACATCGGAGCGATTTAACTCCGGCACGATACTTCCGGCTTCGGGCCAAAAGCCCACGCCGTCGCCGCGATTCAAAATGCGTTCAGCCACACGATCCGCGTTGCGGCGCGAGTCGCAGGCAATGAAGTTGCGAATCGCTTCGACATGATCGCCAGCCGCTTCGCTCCATAACACCTTCATGACGGAAGCCCTAACCGAGTTCGCAATTGGTCGGTCGTCAGAGTTCGACCTGCCTCAACGTCTTGCATCCCGCGTTCGACGGCTTGGCGAACGTAGATTTCTTCCATCAGATCGTCCCAAGTTGCTGTTTCCGGCAGTCTCTCGACAAGCTGCCGTGCCTCCTCTTTGACCCTGGTTGTACTTTGCATGTCGCATGTCCTTGGAAATGTGCGGGAATGGTTCTTCCCGCCGTTTCAAACAACTCCGCACCCAATGAACCCAGCCCCGTGAGTCGCGCCGAAAAGATAACGGACAAGGCCCAACGTCGCAGAGGGGGCGGATTGCGAATTTCAGAAATCGCTGTTGGAGTCTTGGGGGGTAAGGGAATCGTTGGCGGCGATTTCTGAAATTCGCACACCCGACCCCTCTTTCGCTACAACCCCGCCCCGAACATCTCTCTCCCCCCCTCCGAGGCTGTGAAGATTTCGTAGGGTAGGCGGCTCGCCTGCCCATTTCTTTCGAGAAAACGCTGACTCTAACGGAATCTAGGTACTAAAAACTGGGTTCGCAAAACTGGGCCAAGATCTCGATCCTTTCTCTTTCTCACGGAGGAGGGAGCGAGCATGGAAGCTCAGGGACGAACCCAGCG
>JBJXEX010000386.1:0-4192 GCA_046156195.1 Planctomycetaceae bacterium
AAGGGGCCGGGCGGCCACTTCCGAAATTCCGAAGTGCCTGACCCCTTGAGCGATTCCAATTGGATCTCGCGCAGCTTGCGGTCGTCGCGCACGGACGCTTGAACGCGAATCGTCCCGTTCGCGGTGACGAGTTGATCCGTCGCCGGTTCATCGAGCGATACGACGGGTGGCGGATCGGCCACTCCGATCACCTCCAACCGAAGTGCCGCAGGGTTCTCGAACTGATCGCGATCGGTCAACGACAAGCGATGTGTTGTCGAGCCGGCACGCTGAACCGTGAAGTCCAACTCCAGATCAAGCCCCGAAGCCGACACGGAGAGCCGGTGAAGAGTGGGAGCCGTGACCGTGAGGGAGCGGTTGTTTTCAGGACTGAAGACCGCTCCCTGATCCGCCTGTCGCGGACGGTTCGAAGAATTCGTCGTTTCGGAATTCGGTCCCGCGTCCCAGCTTGCCGAGGAAATCGGTCGCGTCGCACGAGCCTTGATTTTCAATCGTGAACCGAGCACCGCGCGGACCTGCGTCGCTCCCTCCGGCAGTGTCGAAGCGGCTTCCCCCGTGTAGCTCGGCGGGAGAACTTGAACGCGGAAGGATTCGAGTTTCGGTGGCGGCGTGATCCACAGTTTGTGCCATCGCATCTCGTGGTCGTCGCCGCCGCTGGCTCGGAACTCAATCAGTCCCGTGTCGATCGGCAAACGAATCGCGGCCGCGTCGCGAGCGACATCGGCGGCATCACGCAGCGTCGCGACTCGCAGCGGCTCCGACTGCGGTAGGTGGCCACGCTGACGAAACTCAACCTGCACCGGTTGCGGCAATGAGCCGCGCGCGTTGATGACAAACAAATCCAACGGTTGCCCCTGCAAGCTCCGCAACGGCTCCGTCTCCGAGAATCGCACGGGGGAAAGTTGGCTGTTGACCAACTGCAACTCGACCGACTTCGGCCACCGCTGATCACTCAACAACAGCCGCTTGATTGCCGTCGCCGCCGCCGCTGAGTTCGTCGCCACCAACATCAACGCGACGCCACACATCGCCGCCAGCGTCAGAGCGGCTCGCCGCGATTCGCGTTGGTCGAGCACATCCGCGAAGTTCATTGACCGCGCGTCGGAGGTCGTCTGTTCGATCAGTCGCCGCTGCAACTCCGGTGAGCCGATCGCCGGGCTGATGCCCCGTTCCAGAAACTCAACCGCCGTCGCCAGTCGGCCGCGCAGGTCGGGAAAGCATTGTTCCAAGTGCCCCGAGAGCTCGACATTCGATAGCGGAGATCGCAGCGGCGAAACCAACCTGCGCCACGCCAGCCAGCCGACACTCGCCACCAAGCTCGCCAGCAATCCGGCTCGCAAGCCACGATCGTCGAAGTGCCACAGCCAGTCACCAACACCGATCAACAACACTCCGCAGAGCAATCCCGCGATCGCCCAACTAAGGCCATTCAGCCACAGCAGACGGCGGACACGTCGGCGAAGATCATGGATTTGTTCGAGTAGATTCATACATGATCTCTGAACGAGTAACTCGTTTAACGGCAAGCCGAAGGCGTCGCAGAAATAGATTTGTCAAATTCTCAAGTCGTCTTCATTCCTTTGACCAGATTCCTTTGATTCCTGGGGCGACTTGCCGTTGGCCTTATACCAGTCGCCAACGACGACGGCATAGCCATTCCGTGGTGAGGAGAACGGCGAAGAACAGCAGCAATTCCCAACGAGTCCACAGCGGGATAATGGTCGCGGCCGAGAGCGGCACTGGCTGTCCGGCCGGGATTTCTTCCGGGACTCGATCGGCATCGGCCAGCGCGAAGTAACGGCCCAGTGAGATTCGAGTGGCCGCTTCGAGATCCGCTCGATCGAGCCGTCGCCGCACCAGTTCCCGTTGCGGAGCTTCAATCACGAAATCGACAGCCGGTGGCGAGCCGGGAAACGATGGCTCCGCGAGCCAAGCGTGATACCGGCCTTCCCGCAGTCCACGCAGCTCGCCCGCGAAAACATTTTTGGATTTCGCCACTCGTGCCAGTTCGATGCTGCGTCGCGGTTCGTCCAAGCGTTCCAACATCACGGTCGCCGCACCGCTGGCCGGGAGCTGCCGCTCATCGAGCACCTGTAGTCGCAGCTTGACCGGTTCACCGCGCGGATACGTTTGCCGATCCGCAGTGAACTCAACACCGCGTGCTCCGATCAGGCTTTGCGTCCGACTGAGAAACCGCAGTGCCTGAATCCAATACCGCGAGTAAATCTTCTCATTGTTTCGAAACCGCCAGCGCCACAATTCGTCCGTCGCATGAAACAAGATTTTTCCGGCACCGAACCGCTGCATCGAGATGACCGGCAGTCGTCCTGAGTCAGACTTCTCTCCTCGCCGCTGCGGATGCTCCAGCAACACGGTCGCTCCCGCCTTCAATCGCGGTGCCTCGCACAACCAGAACAGACCCGGCAGCGATCGCCACACATCGCGCGAGTTGTTGCCGTCGGACGTGCCACCGTCGATCGCCAGTCCCTCAAGTTGAAGATGCCGAAACAACGGAGTGCTCAGCCGACCGGCTTCTGTCCAACGCGGTTGAAACGGCTCACGCAAGTCGGCGTCGAGCGGTGGCACTCGCGCGGTTTCGAGATCAATCGGCAACAGTGTCTCCAGCGGCGTTCCCCGAAACGCCACCGGCATGTGCTGCGGGCCGGCAATCAGCAGCAGTCCGCCTCCCTCTCGCACGAACTCACGCAGTAGTTCGAGTGTGCCGGGTGAGAAGGCTCCGGGATTCACGTCTCCGAGTAGAACGACGTCGTACTCCGCCAGCGCCTCGCGAGTCAGCGGAAAGCGACCCTTCAACGGCTTGGCGGTCTCGTCCTGTAAGGCGAATTCCAGGTCGGCCTCTTGCAGCAGCGTATGCAATTCGATGGTCGCTTCGCGTTCGAGCGTGTTCTTCAACTCACGAAACTCCCAGCGCGGCAAGCCATCCGCCAACAGCACTTTGAGTTTCCCCTCGCGAACTCGCACCGGTTGCGACAGCCGATTGTTGTCGCGATCCACATCCCCCGGCGGAGGCGTGATGACCAATTCAAACTCGTGATCTCCGGGTTTTGTCGGCGTGAAGAGCACCTCGACCGTTGTGATCTGACCGTCGGCAGGCAAGGTGATCGACCGCCGCGCGAGACTCTTCTCTTGGCCGCGCTCACGCAGTTCGATTACCGCCGTTTTCCCCGCCAAGCCGAACGACTTCACCTTCGCCGTAAAGACCAACGGATCATTCACGAACGCCACGTCATCCACGATCAACTCGGCGAGCTGCACGTCTCGAGTCGGCTGATCACTGCCGATGCCAATCACAAACAGCGGGACGAGCCGCTCGCGAGCCAACGGTGCCACCACCGTCAATCGCTCCGCATCGCCGCCGCTGGCGATGCCATCGGTCAGCAGCACGATCGCCGCTGGCGGAGTTCCACGAGTTTGATTCAGCACCTGCCGCACCGCTTCCGCCAATCGAGTCGTCTCGCCCGTCGGCTGCAATCGTTCGAGTTCCGCGATCAATCGCCGCACCGACTCGTCATCCACCAAGTCGTCCCCCAGCGACACTGCTCCCGCCGAGAAGCGTTCGATTCGCAACCGATGCCGTCGCCGCAATTCCCGCAGCCAACGCCCCTCTTCACGCGATACGATGCGCCGCACCACATCGAATCGCACCGCATCGGCCGAGCCGGAACCGGTGTCAGATCGAAGCAGCGACGCCACAAACTTCTGGTCGGCTTCGGCCGAGTAAGCGTCCCTCAAGCCCATGCTGGCCGAGTCGTCGATCAACACCACGACCAACGGCAACCCCGTCCGCTCGACCGACACGCTGACCTGAGCCAGCAACAGCAACACGACCGACAACGCTCCGCAACGCAGCCCGATCAGAACCGCTCGCCGCCCAACACCGAGCGATCGCGCATCGCGGCGATACATCTCCGCAACGACCAAAACCAAAGCGATGAGCAACAACCCACCGACGGACGAAGGCCACCGCGACGGCCAAGGCATTTGAATCGTCCAATGCCAGCGCGACACTTGCCCAGCCTCCACAGCCGGCAAGCCGAGATAACTCTCCCACCAGCGTTGCAGCCAGTTGCCCACGGTGTCGCAGCCCCTCGCGTCTCGGTTGGACAGTGTCTCTCCGTAGCCGCGTTCGCCAGAACGCGGGCTTGGACGCCCCGCGTTCTGGCGAACGCGG
>JBJXEX010000074.1:0-54613 GCA_046156195.1 Planctomycetaceae bacterium
TGCTCCGCCGCGGCGGATGCGGCAACCTCAAAGAGTTAAGCCGCGTCCGCCGCGGCGGAGCAGGACCAGAGCACAGAAAGAACTCTCATAGCCCCGGCGTTTTCGGCTTGATCGGAGCGGCCCAGCCGTTGGCTCCTTTTACCTTCACCTTGCGACGGTAGACCTTGTCGCCGCAGCAAGCGTAAATCGTGTCGAAGTTCTCGCCGCCAAATGTCAGGTTTGCCACCTTACCGTTCGGAGTCGGGATGATGCAGTTCACGCGCCCCGGTTGATCGCAGACTTGCAGACCCATGCGAGTCGCCGCCCACAAGCGACCATCGCGATCCGTGCGGAGTCCATCGACCCCGCTGTCCTCGTCCGTGTCGCGAACATGCAGATGAAAGTACTTTTGCTTGTGAGCCACTGAGCCGTCCGCCTGAATCTGATAACTGTAGACCCAATGCGTCCGGCTATCGGCGACATACAGCAGCGATTGATCCGGCGAACAACAGATGCCGTTGGCGAACTTCAAGCCGCTGTCCACGATCTTCGCCACTCCCTTGGGCGAGACGTACCAAACATCGCTGTTGTTGGGAGTCTTGAACGGAGCCGTCGCGTAGATGCTGCCGTCGTGTCGCACCACGAGGTCGTTCCCTTTGAATCCGTCGGCGAAGACAGTGGATTGGCCGTCCGCGTCCCACGCGAGAAGTTGCTCGGTCGCGCCGGCATTCGCGTACAACCGACCGTCCGGGCCGATCGCTTGCCCGTCACCCTTTTTCGAGTCCGCCAGAAACTCCGACACTTGGCCATCGAGTCCCACCTTGAACGTCTTGCTCGCGCCGACATCGTTGTAGAAGACCTCCCCCTTCGCGTTGACCGCCGGCCCTTCCGTGAACTTGTAGCCTTCGCCGACGAGCTGCCAGTCCTCGCCCGGAATCAGAATCTCCTGAATCTGTGGCGAGCCTTTGCCAACCTTCACCGGAGCCGGCCAATCTTTCCAAATCCAACGCATCACTTCCGGGAAAATTTCGCCGGCATGTTTGCCGCTGTGTCCCCCCTCGCCCCATTTGTGATCGACCTCGTAGCCCGCGAAGACCAGCGAACGCTCCATCGCCTGATTCGCGATCCACCAATCGCCACCATAAATGTTGAGATCATTCGTGCCGTCTTCCAGGAAGATGCGAATTGGCTTCGGCTCGAATTTGCGGATCAGCGTCGGATAGCTGTGTCCGCCGCGCAGGCCGACGTAGGTGCCGATCGCGCTGAAGACTCGGCGAAACGCATCGGGACGTTCCCAAGCGGCGGTAAAGGCACAGATGGCTCCGCTGCTATTGCCGGCGATGCAGCGGTCGTTCCCGTCTTTTGACAACTTTATCTCGCGACCGTCGGCCGTCTTCTTCTTTTCGACCTCCGGCAGAATCTCATCGAGAATGAATCGCGCGTAGGCATCGCCAAGTCCGTCGTACTCGAAGCTACGATTGAATCGGTCCAGAGCTTGATCCGACTGCGCTTTCACTCGGCCGTGCATCACGAAGACGCCAATCGTGACCGGCATCTCTTTCTTGGCGATCAAGTCATCGAAGACCTCCGGAGCTTTATATTGCACGCCGTCCTGACAGACGAAGACGCAGGCCGGTTTCGCCGGGTCGTATTGCTTCGGAACATAGACCCAATAATCGCGGAACGTGCCGGGAAAAATTTTGCTGCTCTCGAAGCTGTACTTCGTGACCTCCCCTTTCGGCGACTCCTGAGCTGGAAGAGCACCAGGTCCGAACAACAACAACGTCCAACAGGCGATGACGGCAGCGATGTTTCTCATCAGCGAATCTTTCTGCGAAGAAGAGTTAAGAAGACCGGTTCGTCCGTGTCGGGGATGTTCGAGTCCGAAAATTGTTTAACCCCATTTTCCGCCCCCCCCGATGCAATCGGCAGCGGCCCATACAGTCTTGGAGTCAGCGACGGTTTGGCGCGAAGTGGAAACGCACTGGCCGACAGCGTTCGCGAACAGCCAAGTGGTGCTGTCACTCGTTGCATCCAAGGAACCTCGGTCAGCCGTATTACGATCGCTGGCCCGGTCGTTGCCAGTCTGCTGAATACCGGGGGCTGACGCCGCTTCGCTCGCCTAGGTGAACAGTTCGTGGATCGGCCTCGTTCCGAAATCGACGAGCGGGAACGGTCGGCCAGCGGGGCCGGGGAGATGCGCTTCGAGGTTGAAGCCGAGGCTGTGGAAAATTGTCGCGACGACCTCGCTGGGATTGACCGGACGCTCGGCGGGATAGCCGCCGATTGGATCGCTCTTGCCGATGACTCGGCCACCTTGGACTCCGCCCCCCGCGAAATACATGGACCAGCACTGCGGCCAGTGATCGCGACCGCCGGCGGGATTCACTCGCGGCGTGCGGCCGAATTCGGCGAGGTTGCAGACCATCGTGTTGCCGAGCATCCCGCGCTCTTCGAGGTCTTCAATTAACGCGGCGTAGCCTTGGTCATACATCGGAGCAACGATGTCGCGCATCCCTTCGATCGAAGTGAACGGCTTCGTGCCGTGAATGTCCCAAGTGATCTCGTCGAAGACGGTCAAGAACGTATTGACCGTGACAAACCGCACACCTGCTTCGATCAATCGCCGAGAGAGCAAACAGCTTTGCCCGAAGCGGCTCATTCCGTATTTCTCGCGAACGGCTTTCGGTTCGCGAGTCAGATCAAACGCCGCGCGAGCTTGTTCGCTGGTGATCATGCGAAAGGCCGACTCGAAGCTGCTATCCACGAGCTTGGCGTTTTCGCTCTTCTCGAAGTTGTTGACGGTGCCTTCCACGACCTCGCGCAGCTTGCGGCGGCGATCGAGTCGAACTTCGCCAATTTGCTTCGGCGGCAGCAAGTCGGGGACGCGGAAATCCTCTTTCGACGGATCGGCATTGAGGAAAAACGGCGCGTGGGCTTTTCCGAGGAAACCGCTGTCCTGTCCGTGGGGCAAACCTCCGCCGGTGTTGCCCATCGTTTGCGGCATGATGACGTGAGCGGGCAGGTCGGTGCGACGACCCATCAAGTAGCTCGCCACGCATCCGGCGTGCGGAGTGATGATTCCGCCGGAGAAGAGTCGCCCGGTCTGCATCATTTGATGGCCGGTGTCATGCACGGCGGCTCCGTTGTGAAAGCAGCTTCGCACGATGGAGAATTTGTCCGCGATTGCCGCGTGCTTGGGGAAGATCTCGCTGATCTGAATTTCGGGAGACTTCGTGGCGATCGGTTTGAACGGTCCACGAATCTCAGCAGGAGCCTCTGGTTTTGGATCCCACGTCTCAAATTGGCTCGGCGCGCCAAGATTAAAAATCATGATGCAGGAGCGATCTTCTTTGCCCTTTTCAATCGTGCCCGCCTCTTTGGCTCGGACGGCATCGGCCAGTGTCAGCCCGGTCGCACCGAGTGCTCCCGCTTGAAGGAAGTCGCGACGTGTCACTCCATCGCAGGTGTGAGCGGTTCCTTTGCCGGTGAATTGCAGCATGGTGAACTCCGATTGGTTTTGAGTTTTCAGATCGGTCGCTTTGAGTTCTCGTGTCCGTCGCGGCGGAGTCTAGCATCGACGGGAATCACTCACAGTCCGCGCACAAAAAAAGCGAGCGTCGGTTACCCAACGCTCGCTCGTTCGATTCAAAGCTCGGAAAACTGGCTCCGAGCAACTCGGCCTACTCGGCCGTGCATAGCTCCGTAAGCGACACGCCTTCGATCACGACTCCGTTCGGATCGCACAGCTCTTCGCGGACGATATTCATGTCCTTGGGAGCCTCAATTCCCAACCGCACCGCGTTGGGACCAATCCGAACCACCGTGACGATCACCTTGTCGCCAACCAGAACCCGCTCACCGACCTTCCTGGAAAGTACCAACATGTCGCAATCTCCTTCCTTAGAAACTTCCCTGTTCGGCCGAGTCGGTTCCGAAGATCGCCTGCCCAGTTCCACCTCGGACGGGTCTTCTCGTTTCGACTCGGCAACGTCGCCAAACAGACGACGTCTGCAAGATGATAACACCGGCAAAACGAGTCCGCCTAGGCCGTCCGGCAGATTCTGCTCAAACCCTACAGGTTGGCCTGAGGGGAGCCTCAAATACAGACAAGGCTAAGCAACTGGGCAGCAAATCGAGCAGTTAAGAGCGCGATGCGGGCAGTGACGCCCCGGTTGGCCGCAGAGCCAGCCGCTCGCTGCCAGGAAGTCAACGCGGAACGACTCGCGGGTGCCCAGACTTTGAGCAGAAGACAGCCGGTCAACCGCGATTGGCTCGCCGGCTTGAATCTTTTCCCGCTCACTCGGATGCTACGCACCTGCTTGGCATCGAGCCGAGAGGCTGTGAACTTTTAGAGCCGTGACCGCCAGAGAGCGGTCCTAAGTCCATGCCGCAACCGCTTACTGACGGTCGCGGTTCCAAAATTTCGTAGTCTCAGAGCGTCCCCAACGCCCACCATCCTGGAGCAAGAAGAAATGATTCGCATCGGCCTGATCGGTATCGGCTTTATGGGCATGACCCACTTTGAAGCGTGCACCAAATTGGAATCGGACCATGAGACCGGAAAACGCCAAGCGACCGGCTCGAAGCTCGATGGCGGACAAATTGTCGCCATCGCCACACGCGACGCGAAAAAACTGGCCGGCGACTGGACCTCGATTCAAGGCAACTTCGGACCGCGCGGCAGCCTGATGGACTTGTCGCATCTGAAGGGCTACTCGGACTACCGGCAGTTGCTCGCGGACCCCGATATCGACCTGGTGGATCTCTGCCTGCCGACCGATCAGCACGAGACGGTCGTGCTGGAAGCTCTCGCTGCCGGCAAGCATGTGCTCGTGGAAAAGCCGATCGCCACAGAACTGACTGCCGCGAACCGCATGGCCGACGCGGCCAAGCAGGCGGGCAAGCAACTCTTGGTTGGCCAAGTTCTGCCGTTCTTCCCGGAATTCGCGTTCGCCGCGGCAACGGTTCGGAGCGGCCGGTACGGCAAGTTGCTGGCGGCCCACTTTCGTCGAGTCATCGCTCGGCCGAATTGGTCGAGCGACATGAGCGACTTCCGAAAGCTCGGTGGCTGGGGAGTCGATTTGCACATTCACGACAACCACTACATCGGTCTGTTGTGTGGCGTGCCCAAGCAAGTGTTCTCGCGCGGACTGTTGCAAGAGGGACTCGTCAATCACGTCCACACGAATTACTTGTTCGACAATCCGAACCTCGCGGTCTCGGCGGTCAGCGGCGGGATTGCGGCCAAGGGACTGGCGTTTGGACATGGCTTCGAGATGTATCTCGAAAACGCCACGATCGTTTATGACGCGGGCACCTATGCGGGCGAGTGGGCCGTGAATCGCCCGCTGACTCTGATCACGAACGATGGTCTCGCGACTCGACCGCAACTGCCGGGCGGCACGGAGTGGTGCTCGGCGTTCACGGCGGAAATGCAAGCCGCCGTCAACAGCATCGCCACCGGTCACGAGGCGGCGGAATTGTCCGGGACTCTCGCGCTCAACGCGTTGCGTCTGTGCGAGGCCGAGCGACAAAGTATCGCCAGCGGCAAGATCGTGGACGTGGCGTAGATCAGGCGGCCCGCCTGACAGGACTTGGGACTTCAGCCCGGAAAGGGAGCAACCACAGGCGGGCCGCCTGTGCAACGAAACATGGTTGAAAATCTTCCCGTCCGTACCCACAAGCACAAGGCGTTGACCATCGAGGGATACTCGCGGGCGGCGGTCCAGAGCTATTGGCGAGTCCCAGAATTGCGAATCGGCTTCGACCTAGGAGGAGCACCTTGGTCGTTCACCGGCACGCCGACGGTTTTCATTACGCACGCGCATTTGGACCACATGGCCGCGTTGCCGGCCTTCGTCGCCCGACGCCGCATGATGAAGATGGAGCCGCCGACGATCTATCTGCCGGAATCGGTGCTTGAGCCGACCGAATTGCTGCTCAAAGTTTGGCAGCGACTTGATCGTGGCCGCATGAACTGCAAGCTGGTCCCCGTCAAAGCGGGTGACACGATCGAGCTTTCGCGCGAGCATCTCGTCACCGCGTTTGCGACGACGCACACGGTCCCGTCACTCGGCTATCTCGTGTGGGAGCGTCGGAAGAAGCTGAAGCCGGAATACTTCGGCATGACTCAGGACCAAATTCGCGACGTCCGACTTTCCGGCAAAGAGGTCGCTTGGGAAGTTCGCACTCCCTTGCTTTGCTACACCGGCGACACGTCGCCCGCCGGACTCGATGTCGAACCGGATTTATTCAACGCTCAGATCCTGATCACAGAGGTCACATTCTTCCGGCCGGAGCATCGCAAGGAAAAGATCCACAAGTTCGGCCACATGCACCTCGACGACATTCTCGAACGAGCGGACAAGTTCAAGAACGAGTTACTGATCTTCGGCCACTTCAGCACGCGCTACAACGAGCGGCAGTTTGAGAAAGCGTTGCAGCAGCGATTGCCCGCGTCATTGAAAGACCGAGTCGTCGCCTGGCTGTGAAGATGACATGTAACCGCGCAACCGACGCCATCGTCACGATCGGACGGACACCATCACCGCATTCTCCCACGATGAGTGTCGTCTCAGTGGTTCCCGCGCATTTGAACTAGTTTGGGAGGATGTCTCTCCACACTCGCTTTATTCTGCTGCTGGTCGCGCTGACAGCCGCGAGCATCTTCTCGCTCGTCAGGTTGTTGGAGCTATCGTTCCCCGCAGCCGATTTGGTGAAGCCCAGCCTGATCGTCGTCGGATTGGGACTCTTCGCCGAGTTTTATCGTCGCCGACAGAACGAACAGTTTGTGACGATCATCGCCGCACTGATGCAGATCGTCGCCTACTCGACCTGCTTCACGACGCTGATGTACGCGGTCTGTGCTCTGAACCGTCCGCTGGTCGACGCACAAATGATGAGATTCGATGCCGCGTGCGGAATTCATCTGCCGTCCATCGTCGAGTGGGCGAAACAGCATCCGGCGATGCAGCGTGTCTTGTCGTTTGCGTACAGCACGATGTTGCCGCAGACGGCGCTGATCATCGCGGTGCTCGGCTTCGCCAATCAGCGCCGAGAGTTACAGGGCTTTGTGCGTCAGTTCCTGCTCAGCTCGCTGGTCGTTCTGGCAGCCTTCGCGCTGTGGCCGGCGGCTGGCCCGTTCGTCGGCTACGACTACCCGCCGGCCTGTGATCAAGCTCGCTATCTCGCACACTTCGAGTCGCTCCGTTCCGGCGAGCGAACGCTCATCACTTGGCGAGACGCCGAGGGGCTGATCACGTTCCCCTCGTTCCACACGGCGTGGGCGCTGCTGTTGATCTCTGCCGTCCGCCGCAACCGCTGGCTGCTCGCGCCGAGTGTGTTGCTGAACCTCGCGGTCATCGTCAGCACGCTGACAACCGGCTGGCACTACTTCGCCGACGTGTGCTCAGGAGTGGCAGTCGCCGTCGTCGCGATCGCGGCCAGTCACGCGCTCGAAGCGGTATTCGAGCAGCAGCGAGTGGGCAGACTGACGCCATTCCCGCTGCGGCAGCCAGTTGCAGCCACGGTGTCGCGGTAAGCCCTGTGCCGTCGCGGAACCGTGGACGTGCTTCGCCGACCGAGATACGGTGAACTCCTGACGTGCGGTGGCTCGACACCGCCCTCCATTCGTTGGGAATAGTGGCTCTCCAGGAGTTTTTCGATGACACCGAATTGGCGCGTGTGGTGTTGTGGCTCAGTGACCTTGTTGGCGATGGCTCTGGCCTTGGTTGCAGACGAGAAGCCGCTGGCGACGCGAAAGATCGACTTCGTCAAAGACGTGCAGCCGATCTTCGAGGCGAAGTGTCTGGCGTGTCACGGCGCGAAGAAGCAAGAGTCCGCGTATCGGCTCGATCACAAAGCGTCGGCATTACGCGGCGGCGATCTCGGTCGCGCGATCGTGCCCGGCAAGAGCGGCGAGAGTCCGTTGATTCGGTACGTCGCGGGACTCGGTCCTGACATCAAGATGCCTCCCGAAGGGGAGCGATTGAGCTCCGCACAAATCGCGATCCTGCGAGCCTGGATCGACCAAGGAGCTGACTGGCCGGAGTCCGCTTCCATCGAACTGAAATCACGCGGCACGGATCATTGGGCGTTCAAAGCGTGCGTCCGGCCGGCGGTTCCCAATCTCCGGCCGACTGCCGACAGCCGACAGCCGATCGCCGCTATCCCCTTTTTTAGAACCCCGATCGACAACTTCATCGTGGCCCGGTTGCAACGTGAGGGGCTGACGCTCTCTTCCGAAACCGACCGCATCACTTGGCTGCGACGAGTCAGTCTCGACTTGATCGGTCTGCCGCCAACGATTGACGAGGTCGATGCGTTCGTCGCCGATCCATCCCCCGATGCGTTCGAGAAACAAGTCGAGCGATTGCTCGCGTCGCCACATTACGGCGAGCGTTGGGCGCGGCATTGGCTCGACGCCGCGCGGTATGCGGACTCGGACGGCTTTGAAAAGGACAAGTCGCGGCAGACGTGGTTCTATCGCGACTGGGTCGTCAACGCGTTGAATCGCGATCTCGGCTACGACCATTTTTTGATTGAGCAACTGGCCGGCGACCTGCTGCCGAACGCGACTCAAGATCAAGTTGTCGCGACTGGATTTCTCCGCAACTCGATGCTCAATGAAGAGGGAGGCGTTGATCCCGAACAGTTCCGTATGGATGCGATGTTTGACCGCATGGAAGCCGTCGGCAAAGCGATGCTCGGCCTGACGATTCAGTGTGCTCAATGCCATGACCACAAGTTCGATCCGCTGACTCAGCGCGATTACTACCGCCTGTTCGCGTTCCTCAACAACGACCACGAAGCGCAGTCGGTCGTGTACTCGGAAGCCGAACGAATGCAGATCGCCGACATTCGTCGCGAGATCAACGACATCGAAGAGGAGCTCCGCCGAGCGACGCCCGATTGGCAACAGCGACTCGCTGAATGGGAAGTGAGCGGCACCGGGGGGCTGACGCTCCCCGCTCGCCAAGAGCAAGGTGATTGGACGACGCTGCAACTCACCCACATCGGCGACAACGGCCAGCGGTACTTCGACCAAGGGGACGGCTCGATCCTCGTGGCCGGCTACGCACCGACGAAGTTCGCGGCCGTGTTTCAATCGCAACCGCTCGACTTGAAGAACATCACCGCGATCCGCATCGAACTGCTCAACGATCCGAACCTGCCATGCAATGGGCCGGGCCGCAGCTTCATGGGGACGTGCGCTCTGACCGAGATCAGCGTCGAAGCCGACAACGCAGGACCACCGGCCGCAAATGTAACCCGAAGCGTCAGCGAGGGACGCACTCCGAAGCAGCCGGTCAAACTGGTCTCGGCGACGGCCGACTACGGCAACCCCGAACGAGTGCTCGAAGCCAACTTCTTCGACAAGACGGACAAGCGCCGTGTGACCGGCCCTGTCGCCTTCGCGATCGACGGCAAGGACGACACCGCTTGGGGGATCGACGCCGGGCCGGGCCGACGCAATCAGCCGCGCAACGCGGTCTTCGTGTTCGACAAGCCGGTCAGCTACGAAAACGGGACCGTGCTGAAGGTCACGCTCAAACAAAATCACGGTGGCTGGAACAGCGACGATCACATGAACAATAACCTCGGTCGCTTCCGGCTGTCGGTGACGTCGGCCAAGAGTCCGACAGCCGATCCGGTGCCAGTTGCCGTCCGCACCGCGTTGACGGTCGCTCGCGAGCAACGCTCGCCCGCTCAGCAAGCGGCGATCTTTTCCTATTGGCGAACGACCGTCGCCGAGTTCGCGTCGTTCAACGATCGCATCGGAGCCGCTTGGCATCGTTGGCCGAGCGGTTCGACTCAGTTGGTGCTCATGCCTCGTGAGAAGCCACGCGAGACGCGCATTCTGGCTCGCGGGGATTTCTTGAAGCCGACTCGGATCGTCGAGTCGGGTGTCCCAGAGTTCTTGTCGGTGAAGTTTTTGAAAAAGAATAACGGCCATCGGACATCGGCTTTCGGCTTTCGGCCGGACTCTCGGCTGGCGTTTGCCCAATGGCTGACCGATCGCAGTCACCCGACCACCGCGCGAGTCATCGTCAATCGCGTCTGGCAGGCGTACTTCGGCACCGGACTCGTCAGCACGAGCGAAGACTTCGGCACACAAGCCGAGCCGCCAAGTCATCCCGAATTGCTCGACTGGCTGGCCGTCGAATTCATGGAGCACAACTGGAGCCTCAAGCATCTGCACCGGCTCATCACGTCGAGCGCGACGTATCGGCAAAGCAGTCGAGTCACGCCGGAGCTTTACGAGCGAGATCAATTCAATCGTCTGCTGGCACGCTTCCCCCGTCAGCGAGTCGAAGGGGAGATCGTCCGCGACATTGCGCTCGCCGCGAGCGGTTTGCTCAATGAGAAACTCAGCGGCCCGGCGATCTTCTCGCCGTCGCCCGCATTTCTGTATCAACCACCCGCGAGCTACGGTCCCTTCACTTGGACCGAGGAAACCGGGGCCGAGCGTTATCGACGCGGCCTCTACACCTTCCGCCGCCGCTCGACGCCGTACCCGATGCTGACCAACTTCGACACTCCCAACGCCGACGCGGCCTGCGTCAAGCGAACTCGCAGCAACACCCCGCTGCAAGCACTGACGACGCTCAACGAAGTCGTATTCTTCGAATGTGCTCAGGCGTTGGCGTCATTGATTCTGTCCGAGGGAGGCTCCGATGACTCCGCTCGGCTGACGTTCGCCTTCCGCCGCTGCGTCTCACGCGATCCGAGCGACGCCGAACGTACACTGCTTTTGAAACTGCTCAACCAGCAACGGACCAAGGTTGGTCAGCCCGAACTCGCGTGGACGGTCGTGGCTCGCGTGCTGCTCAACTTGGACGAAACCGTCACGCGGGAGTAATTCACGACATCGACCGTCGATAAGAAAAAATCGCTCCCCCCATGCGATCCAGCGTCTCCAAGAGGTCACTGACCAATTCCGGCTTTGCGAGTCCAAGTTCCACTGCGAATTCGATGGTCGAAGCGATTTCCTTCAAACCTTGATAGGCCGCATCGAGGGCATTGACACTTTCCACGGCAGATTCGATCGACCCGGCGGCCACGACTTTGGTGCGCACTCGAACGGTTTGTCGCTTGATCTCGGCTCCCAGCGAGAATTGATCATGAGCCGGCAGCGACGACGCGAATCGGTAACTGCGAACAAGCGACTTGATGAGATCGTCCCAGAACGTGAGGTTCTTGTGATTCCGCATGATTGAGTCTTTCTGATGAAAAGGAATTCGGCTTTCGGCCATCGGCTCACGGCGTTCGGCCGAAAGCCGATGGCCGAAAGCCGATGGCCGAAAGCCTTTTTAAGAAGCCGAAACCAGAATAAGCCAGTCATGCCAGCAACACACCGCATGAGGAAATCCATGTTGATCACTCCACAACAAGTCGCCCGGCGTTGGTTCTTCAGAGACTGTGGCGTCGGCTTGGCAACGGCCGCGCTGGCGTCGTTGTTGGCCAATGACCAAGTGACGGCCGCCACGAATTCGCTGGCAGCTCAACAACCACACTTCGCTCCGAAGGCCAAGCGAGTGGTTTACCTCTTCATGGCCGGAGCTCCTTCGCATTTGGAGCTGTTCGACAATAAGCCGGAGTTGGCCAAATGGGATGGAAAACTGCCACCTCCGGCGCTGATCAAAAACTATCGCGCGGCGTTCATCAATCCGAACTCGACGCTGCTGGGGCCGAAGTTCAAGTTCGCTCGACACGGCGATTGCGGCACAGAATTGTCCGAGTTGCTGCCGCATCTGGCGGGAGTCGTCGATGACATCGCGATCGTGAAGTCGATGGTCACGGATGCGTTCAATCATGCTCCCGGCCAAATCATGATGAATACCGGAGCACAGCAATTCGGCCGGCCGAGCCTCGGCGCGTGGACGATGTACGGCCTCGGCAGCGAGGCTCAGGACTTGCCGGGCTTCATCGTGTTCTCGTCCGGCAAGAAGGGGCCGAGCGGCGGGCAATCGAACTGGGGCAACGGCTTTCTGCCGACGGTCAACAACGGCGTACTGTTCCGGTCATCAGGCGAGCCGGTGCTGTTTCTCGACAACCCGCGCGGTATCGACTCGCAGACGAATCGCGAATCGCTCGACACGCTGCGGCAGTTAAACGAACTGCGACTCGGCGTGGTCGGCGATCCGGAGATCGCCGCGCGGATCAGCGCCTTCGAGATGGCCGCCCGGATGCAGACCAGCGCGCCGGAGTTGATGGACATCACCAACGAACCCAAGCACATCCTGGAGATGTACGGCGCGGAACCGGGCAAGCCGAGCTTCGCGAACAACTGCCTGTTAGCTCGGCGATTGATCGAGCGCGGCGTCCGCTGCGTGCAACTCTTCCACGAAGCGTGGGACCATCACGGCGGCCTGGTCGGCGGACTCAAAGAACAATGCGGCGCGACCGACAAGCCGACCGCCGCGCTGCTGCGCGACCTCAAGCAACGCGGCCTGCTCAACGACACGCTGGTCATCTGGGGCGGCGAGTTCGGCCGCACTCCGATGGTCCAAGGGGGCAACGACGGCCGCGACCATCACCCGAATTGTTTCTCGATGTGGCTGGCCGGTGGCGGCGTAAAACCCGGCACAACGCTCGGCGAGTCCGACGCCTTCGGCTTCAACGCGACCACCGACAAGGTCCACGTCCACGACCTGCACGCCACCATCCTGCACTTGCTCGGCTTCGACCACACCAAGCTCACCTACCGCTTCCAAGGCCGCGATTTCCGCCTGACCGACGTGCATGGAAACGTCGTGACGAAGCTGCTGGCGTGACCTCAAAGCAAACGGTCGCGAATCATCGAACCCGGTATATACTGTTTTCATTCGGCAACGGACCGCCGCCGCGAGGGTAAGGGAATCACATGGCCAACAACGTACTTCCGACCGTTCGGCTGATGTTTGCCTGCGACCACGCCGACTACTTGGAGGACGAAGAGAAATGGGTTCTGAAGCATCCGTGGTCCGTGGTGGCACTACCAGAAGGAGCCCAGTTTCCGTTTCGAGTGCAAGAGTTTTGGGTCTACGCGCAAATGGCTGGTGGGATTGGAACCGTTGAAGTGATGGTCGAAATTTGCGAAGTCAAGCCGGATGGAAGACGGCGGTTGTGTGGGCGCAGTGCGGTTCAAGAGATTGATTTTGACGAGGTACACCGAATCGGGGGCTTCGATTTCGCGTTTCGATTGAGGCGAGTTCCGTTCCCCAATTCGGGAATCTACGAAGTACGACTCACATGTGATGAAGGCTTGGTTCCCGGAATGACATTCGAGTTCCGCGTCTTTGAGCAGTTCTGACAAGTTAGTTTCCGTGTTATCGGATGGAGGTGCGTTATGAGCGAAGAGTTGTCAAACACCAATTGGTCGGAAGGTCGGTTTGAGCGAAAGCACGGCAAGTCACTTCCCCCAATCGAAGTGGATTGCTCCAACTGGATGAGCGAGATCCCCGCGGAAGACTGGAGCACGGGGCAATTTCAACGGGATTGTCAGGCGTTGCCGCCAGCCGAGGTGAGCTTCAACGCATCGCCACTGGCGGCTTTGGAAATCACGTTGACGATGGAACCGCATCTCAAGCCAGAGCAAGCCTTCTTATTGGCGGCACGATTGATTGCCGCGCTGGACAACGCGGCACCCGAAGTCGGCGTGACCTATGACCCACAGCGGTCGCGCGTCGAAGCGGGAGGCGTGATCATCGTCGTCAGCGTGAATGTCCCCAGCGATCTCGCTTCGTCGGTCGAATACTTCTCAAACTTGGTGCGAAAGACACTGCGCGACCAACCCGATGCAAAACTCAGTGCGATCCATTTTGCGCGAGCCGCATGACAGTTTGTCTGACGAACCCGGCTTCAATGCAACCACCGACAAGGTCCACAACCGGCCCACCACGATCCTGCACTTGCTCGGCTTCGACCACACCAAGCTCACCTACCGCTTCCAAGGCCGCGATTTCCGCCTGACCGATGTGCATGGAAACGTCGTGACGAAGCTGCTGGCGTGAGCCAATCAAAAAAGAGACTTTCCGTCTTTGTCGTGTTTGGTGCTTTCACGCCAGAACTTCAGTCCAAGTTCGTGCCTCGAAGCAAAAAGAATGCGGTAAAGGTTTGCACCGTTCGGCATCGCTAAGTTGACGGCATCAAAGTGGCTGTAACCGAGTCGCCTTTTGAGTTGTTGCTGGTAGGTGTCAAGAAACATCCGGCAGATATTGTTTGAATCATGGTTCGGCATGTTTGCAAACGCTTCTCTCCAATTGGAACCGTCTCCCAAGAACTCATCGAGATTGGAGCAGTCCTGTTTTGCGTAAACCTCGACATTGCGAACGATGTCGTAGCTATCAGCAACAAGGATTAAGAAGTCAACGGAGCGTCCTTTGGCCAATCGCTCAACTGTCTCGAACTTGGCGTGCAAACCGGTCGGATCGACAAACGCCAACGTCAATGATCTTGATGGAATGTGTCGGCCAATCTCCTCGATCTGTTGATTGCAGTCTCCTCGAACGACAACGCAACGATCGCCATGGCCGCGTGCCTTCAAGCGAGACTCGCAGGCGTCCGCAATGTCCGTGTCCTTCTCGCAAAGGATGATCTTTGAAAATTGCTTCGGAGCTTCTGCGGCGATGAGCGGAGAACCTGGAACTCTTGTGCCGCTTCCCTTCAATGTCAGCACGCCCGGTCCTGCGAAGAGATCGACATAGACGATGCCACCAGGGAATTGTGGATTGCCCACCATCGCGTGAGTCGTAATTTCGATGTAGCGATTCCACCACCAAAGTTTACGCTCGGTCCAAACGCCAACGTCTCGTGTTGGTAATCCGTCGTCCTGACGAACGGCCTCACACAACTCCTGCCAACGATTCGGCTTTTGTTTTGCCACCGCGTGCTCCTTCCAACTTCGGCATTTCGTCCCAGGTCCGCCCCTCGAGCGTTCTTCCTGTCATACTTTTGTTCGGCCCGCCCCACTGTTTGAAGAAGAATGGAACGCCTTGCTTGAGGCATTGGTCCCGAATCGACGTCACCCATTCTGGTTGCATTGGCCGCGCACCAGGACCGGATTCCCCGCCCACAATCACCCACTGAATCCCATTCAAAGAGATCTTCGGGATTGGTCCGAGCAGAGGTTCAATCGAGAGGAATCGGACGGCGGATGGAATTTGTCGGAGGAAGTCAATACGGCCTAAATTGTCTCCGTTCTCAACGCTCGTTCCCATCCAAACATTTTTGGGCCAAGGAAGCTCCTCGGCAATTTCGGCGGCGTGATCTGGTCGTTTGGTGAGAATCTGAAATGTGTGCTGCGTCGCTTGTTCCATGACGCCAAAGCAACGTTGAATGAATTCGAGAGGAACGTCTCTGTGAAACAAATCGCTCATGGAGTTCACAAAGATCAGCCGGCCTCGCTTCCAGTGCAAAGGCGCATCGACAACGTCAGGTTGCAACGTCAACCGGAAGCCATTTCTGTATCGCGGCTGCCCCATCGCTTGCAGCCGATGAGCCATCCGTTCCGCATAACAGTATTTGCAACCGGAACTGATTTTTGTGCAGCCAGTCACGGGGTTCCAAGTGGCCTCAGTCCATTCAATGGGTGAATCCTGTGCCATAATCGCGCCTCCGTGAATTTCGTCCGGCAATCCGTCGCCATCAAGAACCGGAGTGTCTAATTCGAGTTCAAACTTTGAAAGTGCAATTTCAGATTTGGAATTCAGACCTTTGCGATGTCGTTGAGCTCGACCACTGGTTAATGGCTGGCAAGCCTTCGGCTTGTTTAAACTTGCGAATTGCGGAATCAATCTTCAACCAGTTACGCTGGTTTCGACATCCAATCCTTTAGAGGCCGGACTATGAGCCACACCGAAACATAGAACGCGATCGGATCCTGGAGTGTCGATGACCGCGTCGAATTGGTGAATCAGATTTGGGACAGCATCGCCGACGACAGTGGAGTTCCACAGATCACGGACTCACTTCTCTCGGAGTTGGATCGCCGGATCGCCGCGTATGAATCCGATCCATCCAATGTGCTCACCTGGGAACAGATCGAAGCCAAGTTGGATGCCGAGTCATGAAGCGCCTCGAATTCCTCCCGGAAGTGGAAGACGAGATTCTGGATGCCATCGCGATTCACCTGGGAGCAAATCGAGGCAGCCAAATGTGCGAATGGCTTTGACGCCGTCATCACAGATTTGGAGACACCATGAAGATCAAACAGGCGACGCAGAAATTCGAGGAATGGTTGGGGCGGCAAGTTGAGTTGCAGGCGGATGAGTTGGACTACAAGCATCAGCAGATGGCGAGCGACGATCCGTTTCCATTTTTTCGCGGGACGTATTATCGCTGGGTGCAGGTGTGGCCGGAGGCGTGTCCCGAATTGCAGAAGGGACCGCGCGTGTTGTCGGTGGGGGATTTGCATATCGAGAACTTCGGCACTTGGCGCGACAGCGATGCGCGACTGGTCTGGGGAATCAACGATTTCGATGAGGCAGATGATCTCCCTTGGGCCAATGATCTGGTGCGGCTGGCCTCCAGCGCGTGGTTCGCGATTCACACGGGACTGCTGGAGATCGGATTCGGCAAGGCTTGTCGAAACATTCTCGACGGTTATCTGACTCAACTGACCGGTGCGGCCGAACCGTTTGTGCTCGAAGAATCGCATCCGGAGTTGCGACGCCTGGCGATGCACGAGGAACGGAGTCCGGTCGCCTTCTGGGAGAAACTCCACGCGATCAGTGATCAGCCCAAGGTTCGCGATCCGGATATGTTGGCCGCGCTGCAACGTGCTCTGCCTGAGACCGCCACCCAGCCGGTGTTTCACCGCCGCACGCATGTGGGCATGGGGAGCCTCGGAAAGCCGCGAGCGGTGGCGATCGCGGCGTACAACGGAGGCGCGGTGGCGCGAGAAGCGAAGGCACTGTGCGGTCCGGCCACTCGCTGGTTCGACAAGACTCCGCCGGTGGCCTCACGCATTACTGAAGCGCTGTCGAAGGTCATTCGCTCGCCCGATCCGCTGTATCGCACCGATGGAGCTTGGATTGTTCGCCGACTCGCGCCGCATTGCTCGCGCATCGAGCTGTCGAACCTCACCAAGAATCGCGAACTCAAGTGCGTACTGAAGTCGATGGGAGCCGAGACCGCCAACATCCACCGCGGTTCGGCTCGCAAGGCGGAGCGAATTTCCGATGCGGTGAAATCGCTCCCCAAGGACTGGCTCGAAGAGGCCGCGAAAAAGGTGTCCAAGGTTTTGGTGAAAGACTGGAAGAGTTGGCGACGTTCTTAGACTCATGGTTTCAAATCGAAGCGTGTCGTCGGAGTGCATTTGCTGGAAAACCGCCATGAGCCAGTCGGCCCAAGGAGTATTCTCAGAATGATCCGCAGGTGGTGCTCGCCAGCGCTACTGCGGCTCTTCTTCTTTAGCGACCGACAGCAGGAACTCTTCGAATTGCAATTCGGCACCGAGATCCTGAACCATAACGTAGGTGCCGTTGAGGGCGTTGCCGTGAGCTTTGACGAGCAGTTTTTTGGCTTGAACTCGTGCGCTGCGTAGACGGTCGCGGAGGTCGGATTCGGTGGGGTAAGGGACCTCGTCAATGAAGATCCGATTTTGATCGTCGATGTGGACGATGACGCATTCGGAGTCTTGATCGAGATCGGCCGGTCGTTTGGAGGCAGCCGGTGCGCCTTCTTGTTTCGGGGCCGGAAGGTTGACGCACGAGAGGACTCCGGCAGCGCTCGTCAGCATGAAGAAGATCAGCAGGAAGAAGACGATATCCACCATCGCGGTCATATCGACCAGATCTTCATACTTGCCGTCATCGGCCTCAGTCGCGATCAGAGGTCCGTCGCCTCCCGATTCGTTCTCGTCGTCCTCAAGTTGTTCCTCGGAGCCATCGAATTCTTCCTCGGGGATGTTGGTTCGATCGGGGATATCTGCTGCGGGGCGATGCTCGGCGGCTCGGACGGGAAACTTGGTACGGCATTGGGGGCAGGTCGAGTTCTTGCCGATGCGGTCGTCGCCGGCGATCAACTGCTTTCCGCATTCAGGACATTGAACTCGCACCGGCATGAGAAAGCTCCTTCAGGTGGCCCTCGTCGAGCACACGATTACTTGTCTTGCTCTAACACGCCCAATCGCAGTTTGAAGCCCTCGGAGGCCGTGGCCGCGCCGGAGATGAACGCGATGTCCTTCATCTGGATTTCCTTTTCGGCTTTCAGCATGAGCGTGTCTTTGGCTTTTTTCGCGCCGTCTTTCACGGCGGCTTCGACTTGTCGGAGAATCTCGGCCCGGTCGGTGATGGGAGGAACGTCGGGGTCATCGCCGATCACGACTTTGAGTCCGGCTTGCTCCCCCTTCTTGATGGTCACGATTACCGACGCTTCGGGATCACCGGCGATACTGTGCTTGGAGGGGGGCATATCCACTTCGTTGGACATCGCCACGACCCAGGCGACGAGGAAATAGATATTCATCAGCGAGACCAGATCGACCATCGCAGTGACGTCGAATTCCGGGTCTTCGACTTCGCAGCGTTTGACGCCGAGTCCTTCGCTGAAATCGGATTCGAGACTTGCCGCGGATTCACCGTGCATTGGCCACGACCTTTGGTTTCGGAGTGCGGAAGCACTTGAGCACATGCGTCATGCCGCTGCTGATCCCTTCGAGCAATTCACGGGAGCGGATATTGAGGCTCGCCAGGATGTAGCTAAAGGGGATGGCGGTGGCCAAACCCAGGGCCGTGCAGATCAACGCGATGCTGATGTCTTTGGCGATATGCGACGGATGAATTTTCTCACCGGTGCCGATGCGGCCGAACGCGGCCATCATGCTCAGCACCGTCCCGAAGAGACCCAGCAGCGGCCCGCTTTTAATCGTCGTCGCGACCCAGCTCATTTTCTGTTCGAGCGGACCCATCAAGTCGCGCTGGATCAATTCGCCCACTTGCTCGCGCAGAGCGTCGTAGCCCAAGCGGCGGTTAGAGATCACTGTCAGGACCAAGCGAGGCAGTGCTCGCATCGACATGGCTTCGCACATTTCCGTGGCTTCATCGAACTGGCCCGATTTCAAACGGGGGAGCAATTCGTTGAGGAATTCCTCTTGGTCGATGTAGCTTCGGAACCGCAACTGTTTGGTACGTCTCCATGACAAGATCACGCAGTACAGTCCCCAAGCGAAGTTGATTCCCAAGAAAATGAAGCAGGCATCGCCCAGCATCTGTGCAAGATCGGTCATTTTCATGGAGCGAATTCCTTCAAGAGAAAGGTCGTGCGACAGCAGACTTGGTGCGGATTTGGTGGCAATGAATTATCCGGCGAGCCGTTCGGAATCAAGGGGGGAAGGGAAAGAGATTTCTGCCTCTTGTTTCTGTCAGCGTTTCGATCAGCGATTTGAAGTCCGTTAACTGTTCTGCCAGATTGAACGAGAAGTATCCGTGCAAGCCGGATGCGCCTACGCCTCCGGCTCGCCATCAAACGATTTTCGGACCAGAGACTCAACAGGTCTTAAGGCGGCCTTCGGTCAGACCCGTGAATGTGAGGAATCTTCTCTCGCCCATCACGGCTTCGTTGATCGCCCTCACGCAGTCGAACCTTGAGCGCTCAGGCCAGCAACGCCTCGACCACGTTGCCATGAACATCGGTCAGACGGAAATCGCGGCCGGCGTGGTGGAACGTCAGACGTTCGTGGTCCAGGCCGAGCAAGTGCAGGATCGTGGCTTGCAGGTCGTGGACATGGACCGGGTTCTCGGTGATGTGAAAGCCAAGCTCGTCGGTGGCCCCGTAAGTTTGACCCGGCTTGATGCCACCGCCGGCGAGCCACATCGTGTAAGCCTGCGGGTGATGATCTCGACCGAGGCTGCGGCCGAGAGCGGGATTATTTTCGACCATCGGCGTGCGACCGAACTCGCCACCCCAGATCACCAGCGTTTCATTGAGCAATCCGCGTTGCTTGAGATCGGTGATCAATGCGGCGGCCGCTTGATCGGTCTTGCCGCAGTTGTTCTTCAAGTTGCCGACGACATCCGAGTGCGCATCCCAACCTTCGTTGTAGAGATTCACGAAGCGAACACCTCGCTCGATCATCCGGCGAGCCAGCAAGCACGCGCGAGCAAACGACGGCTGAGCCGGATCGCAGCCGTACATTTTCAATGTGGCCTCCGATTCCGACTTCAAGTCCATCAGTTCGGGAGCGGACGTTTGCAAACGAAACGCCATCTCATAAGACGCGATGCGCGTCGCGATTTCGGGATCGCCCTCGGTCTCCAACCGGCGGCGATTCAACGCGCCGATCAGGTCGAGCGAATCGCGCTGCAACTTGGCATCGACACCCGGCGGACTCGACACATTCAGAATCGGGTCACCTTGATTGCGGAGTCGGACGCCGGTGTAGACGGTCGGCAGAAAGCCGCTCGACCAGTTGGCCGCGCCGCCGCTGATGCCGGCTCCAGTGGACATCACAACGAACGCGGGCAAGTCACTGGTCTCGGCACCGAGTCCGTACAAGGCCCACGAACCGAGGCTCGGCCGACCGGGTTGCGAGAAGCCGGTGTTGAAGAAGATTTGAGCCGGCGCGTGATTGAACTGATCGGTTCGCACCGACTTCACCACGCAGATGTCGTCAACGATCTTGGCGAGATGCGGCAGCACTTCGGACAACTCGGTTCCGCTTTGGCCGTGCTTCGCGAATTTGAATCGTGGCCCCAAGCAATTCGAGTCGGGGCGGATGAAAGCGTAACGCTGACTGCCGACCACTTCGGGAGGGATCGGCTTTCCTTCGTACTCGGCCAGCTTCGGCTTATTGTCGAACAGGTCCAATTGGCTCGGCGCACCGGCCATGAAGAGGTGAATAATCGCCTTGGCCTTGCCGGTGAAGTGCGGCTTTCGCGGCGCGAGCGGATTCGCCTCAGCCGCGACAGTTCCGCGAGCCAGCGCATCAGCCAGCAAACCACCGAGCGCGACTTTGCCCACACCCACGCCGCAGTCACGAAAGAAATGCCGGCGAGCCATAGATGTCGAATGATCATGTTGCATTGAAGAATTCCTAAGTGACCAAGATCCCAATCCCAAAGTAACCCGAAGCGTGAGCGAGGGCGAACGCTCACCCGGTTTGTTTTGTGGCGAAGCGTTCTGGAGCGCTCGTCCTCGCTTACGCTTCGGGTTACTTACTTCTCTCGTTCCCACCATCTCGTTCCCACGCGGAACGTGGGAACGAGATGGATGAGATGGTTCACTTCGCGACTTCATTCAGCAGCTTGAGCAACGCTTCGACAATCTTCGGTGACGCTCCGACTTCCAGGTAGCTGGAGCGTGCTCTCCATGTTTCATAGCCGGCCAGCTCATGTTGCTGGGGAGTCGGCAGGTAGCCGTCCCAGCCGTTCGCGAGCGAGATTGTGAAGGTCGGCTTCAGCGGGCTGCGGCGTTTGATTTCCAAGCCGATCTCGGTGAAGACCTCGGCCGGGATCGCGACGATCCCCAGTTCGCCGATGCGGATCGCTTGCAGCTTGAGCTTCACGGTGTCGGGGAAGTCGGCCATCAGCAGCGTCTCGCGAGCATAGACGTCCGGCATCGTCTTGTACGGGAACGGCCCCGCCTTCTCGATGCGTGCTTTGGCGGCGGCGATGTCGTCGGCGGACGGCTTGCGGACTTTCAGTTCGATCTCGGTCTCGCGCATCGCGATGGTCGTGGTCGAACGGTACTCGGCCTTTTCCTGAGCGGCGTGCGCCACTGTCGCAACACTGTTCGCGACGAGTTTGATTTTCTCAAACGGTTCGTACTTGGGTGGCATCGTCAGCGCGAAGTTGATGTTGTTGACGTCACCGCTCGTGCCGTTCGACATGATGCCGACGAACGGCGTCTTCCCGGATTGATCCGCTTTGAGCAGTTGTCCAATCCGTTCGGCGAAGGCACCGAAGTAGTCGGCGGACAAATCGCCGCCGGTTCCGCCGACGTAGTGCAGCGAGTAATTCGCCAAGAACGCTCGCGGTTGACCATCGGGCGATCGCACGCTGAGGAAACTGACCTCCGGGTCCACCGGCCCGACGGACTTCGTCACTTTGGGATTGTTGTAGCCCGGATTCATGCGGGCTTGGTCGATCAGGCCAAATGGGTTCGATTCGCTGCTCGGTTCCTTCAACCACCAGCGGCGATTGAAGACCTGCGTCTCATCGCGACCGACGCCCCACGCGATGCGAGCCGGTGCCAAGTTGTCGTTCGCTTGCTTGATGCCGGCAGCGATTCGCTCGGTCAGGAACTCGACGTATTCAACGATCGGCTCGCTTTGAAACGCGCCCGTGACCGTCGGGCAGGAATGTGCGTGCGTGGACGAAATCAGAATTCGATCGGTCGGGATGCCGGTCAGTTTGTGGGCGCGCTGCTTGGCGTCGTCCATGAGTTCGCGTCGGATCACGCAGTTATCAACCACGATGAACGCCACGCGAGTCTCCCCATCGTCCAGGACGAGACACCGAGCATGAAGCGGATCGGCCGCGCGCTTCGCCGGAGCATCCTGCATGTTGCCGTTCATCGAGACGGGAAACTTCAGCGGCGTGACATCCATCGCGAACGCACCCGCTCGGAGTTCGCCGCCATCTGTTCGTGAAGTGGCAGTCGCCACGCTGCCCCAGGTCAGCAACAACACCATCCACAGTCGCGACACCATGAGGTTCTCTTTCGTGAGTGAGTGAGTGAGTGAGTGAGTGAGTGAGTGAGTGAGTGAGTGAGTGAGTGAGTGAGGATCAGGGAGAGCCCGAGGGCATTACAGCCCCAATCCTTGCCGCAACGAATCGGAGACACGTTGCATCAGCGGAGCCGGCAGGTGCCCCATATGTCGCAGAATGCGTTCCTCCCCGACGACCACCAATTGCGAGCAGTTCACCACCGAGTTGATCCACAGGCCAGAGGCCTGCCCATCGGGTGTCGCGATATCGATCAGGACGTGTCGTGGCTCGCGGTTGGCCAAGCGGGTGCTCTTGGTGATCATCGCGACAATCGTCGTTCCCAACCGTTGGTTATCCATGTCGGCCTGGATGACAACGGCGGGACGCGGTTTCGAGTGATCGGTATCATGGAACGGAAAGTTGACCATCAGGACGTCAGCTCGTTGCACGTTCATAAGGCCGTCCTCGATCGTCTGGAATCGTCCAATCTTCGTCGTCTAGCAATTCGCTCACCAGCAATAACAGGTCGTCGGGATGACTGGGAGACAGGTCGGCTGGCCGAGCCAGTTTCTCCCATTGATCGCTGCGGACCACGCAGCACTCGACGCGGGATTCGGGGATCATAAATCGGACGAGCTGGCCATTCTCGACCGCCAATCGTTCTTCGCCGGATAATTGCATGTGAGACCTCCATCGCTGATTCTGTCAGCCGCGATTTCATTCAGCAAGATGCTGTCTTCATCAATCCTCACACACAGGGGCAGGCACTTTAAGTCTTTCCGATCGCCTGCGCGACTTGCGCCGGGCTGCAAGGGAACGGCCGGGCTACCCAGAGACGTGTCGCTTGCTATCCTCCCGCCGCGAGTCGTCGAGTTTCCGATACGCTTGGCCAATTCCAGGAGGATTTCATGCGAGCGGTTTGCCTACGGTGGGGAGTGCTGGTTTCGATGGTCGTGGCGGCGGCGGTGTGTGCTTTCACATTGCCGGCTCAAGAGGAGGAGATGGTCAATGAGCTGTCGCAGTTCTACGGCTTCAAGCCGCTGGAACTGGTGAAGTTGTCCGATCGCTCGGCCAATCTGGTGGCGGGCGATTTGAACAAAGATGGCCTGAGTGACCTGGCCATCGCCGACAATGGTCACAGCCGCATTGACCTGTTGCTGCAACGAGCGGCCAAGCCGGCGAATGGGCCGACCGCCAAGCCGGAGGTCAATCAGTTCGCGTCGCACTGGCGGTTCGAGCATCGCAAGCTGAGCGTCGATCATGAAATCGCCGCGATGGCCCTGGGGGACTTCAATCACGACGGCCGCACCGACATCGCCTACTTCGGCGGCACTGACAAGCTCGTCATTCGTTATCAACCGCAGACTGGCGAATGGGCCGAGAAGACCACCATCCGCCTGCCCGATGTCCCCGCCTTCGCGTGGGTCGTGCTCGCGGGAGACCTCAACAACGACAGCCGCGATGACATCGCCGTGTTGGGAATGCACCAAACGTATTTGCTCTATCAACAGAAGGACGGCAAGTTCGCCGCGCCGGAGAGTCTGTTCAATACGTCGCAGCGGCTGACGCTTGGCCAAATCGCGGACCTCGATGGCGATGGCCGCAAAGACTTGTGCTACCTCTCCAACGATGAGGGTGAGCAAGCTCTCGCCGCGCGGCTGCAAGGTCAGGACGGCAAGCTCGGCCCCGAACTGCGTTTCGAGATGACCAAGCCGCGATCCGTCTCGATCGCTCAAATGGATCGCACGCCGCAGGTCGAAGTGCTGACCGTCGATTCCATCACTGGTCGCATCAAAGTCCTACAAATGGAGCGACCCGCTCCCAAGCCGGGTGAGCTATCCAGTCGCCTGATTCAATACGGACTCGGTCAACAGGGAGCCGGCAAAGATCGCGATCTCGCGCTCGCCGATCTCGATGGCGACGGACTGACGGATGTCGTCGTCTCGGACGCCGAGGCCGCGCGGATGATCGTCTTCAAACAGCGGAAAGGGATCGGCCTCGAACAGGGCGAAGCGTTTCCTGGACTCGTCGGAGCGGATCAAGTTCGAGCGGCGGACCTCGACGGCAAAGAAGGCGCGGAGGTCGTCGTGCTCAGTACCAAGGAGAAGACCATCGGAGTCAGCCGCATGGCCGAGGGCCGCTTGACGTTCCCGCAAGCGCTGCCGCTGGCTGGCAAAGAGCCGATCGCGCTGGAACTCGCCGACCTCGACAACGACAAGCAACCGGAAGTGATCTACCTGACGAAAGCCCGCGCCGCACGCGAGACCACTTACACACTGGAGGCTCTGCGCCGCGCGGCCAACGGCACTTGGGAGCCGCATCAATTCGATGGCAAGCCCTCCGTCACATTGGAACTCAAAGCCTCGCCCAATCGGATCCAACGGCTCGACCTCAATAACGATGGGAAGCCGGAGTTCATGATCTTCGGCGGCAGTGACAAAGCTCCGTCGCTGTTCTCGCTCGACGAGAAGGGTGTGCCGAAAGAATTGAAGACCGATGGTGGCATTCAGCTCGGCAACGTGCAGGCGGGAGCGATGTTCTTCGGGCAATTGCAGAACCCGGCGCTGCTGGTGGCTCAGGACAAGTTCGTCCGCAACATGCGGTTCGATGAAGCGATGCGCGGCTGGCAAGTCGCCGATCAATTCAATGCGGCGGAAGCGACCGCCAAAACTGTCGGCGCGGCGACCATCAACCTCGACGGAAAGCCCGGCAACGAGATCGTGTTGATCGACGTCGGTGTGCAAAAGCTGAAAGTGCTGCGGCTGGAAGAGGGCTTGTATCGCCCGTGGCAAGAAGTGGAACTTGGCCGGTTCCCGTTCAAGTCTCCGCACGTCGCCGATCTCAACGGTGATGGACAAGATGATCTGTTGCTGTTCGGCCAAGGGAAGTTCGCGGTGCTGTACTCCGGCCGCGCGGACCCGACGATGAAGGAACTCGCCAGCTACGAAACGAAGAGCGAGAAAGCGTTCTTCGCCGACGTGGTTGGCGGCGATCTCAACGGCGACGCACAACCCGATCTGGCCGCCATCGACACACGCTCACACAACTTGGAAATCTTGAACTTCAAACCGGCGACCACCGATCAAGCGGCATCGCTCCGAGCGGCTCTGGCATTTCAAGTCTTCGAGGAGAAGAGTTTCCAACGTGAAGAAGAGGGTGGCGACTTCGAGCCGCGCGAATCGCTGATCGTGGACGTCACCAACGACGGTCGCCCCGACTTGGTGCTGCTGGTCCACGATCGCATCTTGATCTACCCGCAAGACGATGCCCGCTCGGAAGTGGCGACAACGCCCGCCGCCACGCGGTGAGCAAGCACGGTAAGCAAGCAATGTGCTGCTCCGAAAATCGTTTAACGAGTGTCCGCAGGACATCGGCGACTGTGGTGTGAACTTGAGCAGAAGAAACCAGCGAGGCTGCAGAGAAACCGCCTTCAGCGGGTCTTCACCAAAACTCCATCACTCGGACGAGTGTGGCGACAAAACTTGACTCAACGGCGACAAGTTTCGGAATGGAAGAAGTCTAACAGGCATGAGGAGCAGATCGTGACCACCATTGAGAATGCTCAACGAGATCGACTGGCGCGGCGGACTCTCCTGCAGCTTGGGGTGGCAGGCTTGATGAGTTCGGCATTCGGTCGATTGGCCAATGCTCAGCCAGCGGTGGGGAATCAAGCACAACAACCCAAAGGTGTACCGACCAAGTTTCAGATTGCCTGCATGACTCTGCCGTACAGCCAGTATCCCTTGGAGCGGGCGCTTTCGGGAATTCAGTCGGCGGGTTTGCAACACGTTGCGTGGGGCACGTCACACAAAGAGGACGGCGAATCGAAAGGGGTGCCGGTGATGCCCGCCGAAGCTCCGCCGCAAAAGGCCAAGGAACTTGCCACCCGCTGCCGTGATCGGGGACTGAATCCCGTGATGATGTTCTCCGGCATTTACCCCGAGCATCCGAAGGGTCTCGAAGTCCTCACCGCGCGCATCCTGCAAGCGGAAGCGGCCGGCATTCCGCAAGTCCTGACGTTCGGACATACCAACGGGCCGAACCGCCAAGTCTGGGTCGAACGCTTCAAACAACTGGGGCCGGTGGCTCGTGATCACGGAGTCCTGATCGTCGTCAAACAGCACGGTGAAACCGGTGAACTGACTGGCGAGATCATCCGCGAAGTCGCCGACGCGAACATTCAAGTCAATTACGACGCCGGCAATGTCATGGACTACACGCGCGGCAAAGTGAACCCGCTTGACGACATCAAGACGTGTGCCGATTCCATCCGCAGCTTCTGCATCAAGGACCATCGCTTGTTCCCCGTGGACCAGGACTGCGGTCCCGGCCTCGGCGAGATCGACCACTATCGGCTGCTGCACAACGTCGCGTTTACCGGTCGGTCGCTGCCGCTGTGCTGCGAAAACATTTCCGCTCCCAAGCTGCGTCCCACTCGCCCCGAAGATCTCGATGCCCTGGCTCGCCGCGCGAGAGAGTTTTTGGAGACGGTTATCCAAGGACTCCACGCGTAGCAACTCCCGCTGCGCATGTTTCTCGTTGCTCGTGGCCCGGTCTGGTTGACAGTAGACTCCGACCGCAATGACTCGCCCGGCGGCGGCGAAAATCGGTGAATGCGGTGAGCTTCTTTCGTCTTGCAAAATCATCCCATGAACGATTCAGCAATCCGCGAATTGATGAACGAGGCGATGCACCAGGAGCACCACGGTAGCTTCTTGAGTGCCTGCGAAAAGTTGCGGCAGGTCGTGACGCACGGAGGCGACGGCTCGTTGGCGCTGGATGCGAGGCTGCGGTTGGGCAAGCTGCTCGTGTCTCTGCGGGATTCAAACGAGGCGACGGCCTGTCTGACGGAAGCTCGGGAGCGAGCTCAACAGAAGGGGGCAGTGCAAGCCACGGCCACGGCCATCCATTTGCTGGCACTGCTGGAACGCCAGCAGCACCGCTATGCCGAGGCCACCCGGTTGCTCGAACAAAGTCCGGTGGTGACCCGGATCGAATCACCGACCGCCGAGACGGGACAATGGTGGCACTATCGAGGTCTGGTGGTCGCCGACCAAGGCGATCTGGCCCAAGGCGAACGGATGTTGTTCCGAGCGCACCAAGTCTATAAGGAACTCAACAATCGCGCGGGACTCGCGGAAGTGTGTGATTCGCTGGCCAACCTGCTGCTGCGGCACGGCAAGACTCGCGTAGCGTTGGTCTTCGCCGAGGAAAGCCTGAAGTGGAAACGCGAATTGGCGGATCGCTATGGCGAGGCAATCAGTCTGGGGACGCTGGGTCGCACCTACCTGTTGCAAGCCAAGTACGACGAAGCGGCGGGCATGTTCGCGGCAGACTTGGCCATCGCACGCGAATTGGGGGACGGCAACGGCGCGGGGCAGATGCTCAACTGTTTGGGCCAAGTCGCCTTGTTACAGAATCGCTGGGCCGAAGCTGTCGATGCTCACCAGCAGAGCCTCCAAGAAGTGTCCAGCCCGTTCAACGCGATGCACGCACGGCTGGGGCTGGCGTGGGCGTATCTCGCCTCTGGAAATCTGGACGCGGCCTCCCACGAATGCGACGGGTTGGCCGAGCTTCTCGCCGCGCACCCGCAAGCCCGCGGTATGCCCACCGCTTTGTTGGGGCTACGCGGTGCTCTGACCTGGCGACGCGGCGACTGCGAACGAGGCGAGCAATACTTGCTCGAAGCCATTCGAGAGTTAGAGAACCAGCAACTGGCCGCGGACACCATTGCGTTCCTCTATGAACTGCGCGACCTCTATCGACAGCAAGGGCGTACCGCGCAAGCCGTCAAGATCATGGTGCGGGCGTTGACTCGGCTGCACGAATGCGGGGCGGAACGTGGAGTGGCTGACCTGGAGAACTGGTTGCAGACGGTCGACTCGCCGAGCCTGGTGCGGCTGGCACTGGAACAGCAACTGCCGGAGTTTCTGGTGGAGGGAATTCTCGCGGGGACGCTCCGCCGGCCCCCGTCGCGCCGGCAGGCGGTGGCCGTGCTCTTCAGCGATATTCGCGACTACACCACGCTGACCGAAGGACTGGCCGCGGAACAGGTCGTGGAGTTGCTCAACGATTGGTTTTCCGAAGCGACACGCGTGATTCAACGGCATCACGGATTTGTGGACAAATTCATCGGAGACGCGGTCATGGCCGTGTTCGGCGTTCCAGAGCCACGCGCCGACGCGGCCGCCGATGCGGTTCGGGCCGCACTCGACTTGCGCGAAGAACTGGCGGCATTGAACCTGCGGCAACGAGCCTTGGGTGGCCGCGAAATCCGGATTGGCATCGGCATCGCCGCCGGCGAGGTCGTGGCCGGGTTCATCGGCTCGTATTTGCGGCAATCGTTCACTGTGATTGGCGACACGGTCAACGTGGCCAGCCGCTTGGAATCGGAGACTAAGAACCTCCGCTGCGACATTCTCATCAACGGTGAAGCAGAAACTCAGCAAGCCCGTTTTGGCGTTGCCGAGACGCAGTATCACGGCAAACTTTCCGTCAAAGGCTGCACGCAGCCTGTGGACGTATTTCAAGTCCAGGGCAAACTTCATCCGCCGGGTTGACCCACTTGCCAATCCACGTCGATTCCTCATTTGCCGACCGCGAGCACGAGCATGAGTCGGCGTCCCCGGAAACGGTTTCTGCCACGAACGGCGCTGACGGCAGTGCCATTCGTGGCAGGACTCATTGATTTAAGCGGCCCGCTTTTCCTGCCCTGAAGCCGGCCCGTCCGCTCAGAATCAGCGGCCGGAAAACGCGGTGACCAACGGGCGGTCCAATTGGATCATCCAGATTCCCGTCGGATGCACGGCGAAGACGCGGTGGTCGATCACATGAGCATCCAGTAGAGGCTCGTGGTTGCTGGCAATCTGAAGGCTGTCGGCATCGCGATGCGGTGAGAGGAACCGAGTGACTTGTCGCTCGTGATCGTGATCGAATTGCAGCCACAGGTGAGGATCGGGATTTCCCCACGCATATTGGTTTTGTTGAAAGCGACGCCACTCTCCCACGCGAATGGCCAACGCATCGTCATTGGGGATCGGCGCGGATGGTTCCGAGACGTTCAGCAATTGCCATCCGCGACGCTCGTCCGTTTGCCAGCGGATTCGGAGATGACCGGCGAGATCGCGCGACGCGTTGACCGCGACAGCACCGTCGGGAAAGGGAAACTCCAGAAGATCTCGGTTGCCAGAACCCGATTCTTTTTCCGATGGTGAATCGGCAGAGGCGAGCGGACGCAGGACCAACTGTCTGGTCTCGGAATCTTTTTTAACCAGGTAATACACCCGATTGTCGGTACTCAAATAAGCTGTGGCTGACAGTGCGTCCGCCTGAATTGGGGTCGAGTCGATCCGTTGCCTCACGAACGCTCGATCGCGCTGCTCGAAGCCCGCACGAGTAGGGATGACGTAGGAGTTCGTCTCTGCGGAAGTCGGACTCGCAGTCCGTTGGATGGGCAATCCGATGACGATGTCGTCGCTGAAGCGTCCCTTCTCCAAGCGTCGATTGGCCGTCCCCCAATCAGGCTGCGAGACCTCGACCAAGACCGGACGCAGTCGCGGGGCCGTCGTTGCCTTTGGATCCGTCGTCTTCGTCTCGGATCGCCAGTACGACCAGAAGCCGTCGTCGCCGACAAACTCTTCCTGTCGAATTGAGTCGAGCGAGTTTCCGACCGGAGTCACGGTGTCGCCATTCTTCTTGCGGAGCGCGACGACGTCTTCTCGTTTCAGGTTGCGAGAGGGAAAGACGCGAGTCACGTTCTTTGCCTCCGTCGCAGAGATTGGTCGCCGCCAAGTCTTGAGGTGCAGATCGTCCCTCGCCGAGGTCAGCCAGCCCGATGCTTCGGAGGCGAGGTGCATCGCCTCCGGAGAGGCCACGAACGAGTCGACGGAGTCGAACGAGAAGCGTCCGCTGCTCAGGTCGAGCGGCTCGGCTTCGACGGCGCGGCGATCGCCCCGCCAGTCGCATTCGAGATGTCCAGGTTTGCCGACGTTCGACTTCGGAGTCTGCGAACCAACTTGGTCCACTCGCTTCCATTGCCAGTAGTCCGTGCGAGCTGTCGAGATCTCTTCTTCCCTGAAGGGATCATTGGCGGCGGGGCTGAATGTGTTGGTGTCACGAGTCGGACTGAGCGTTCCGATATGCACCTGCTTGCTGTCGAAATCGAGCCGCACGAGAACTGGGACTTCGCCTTTCGACGGTTTTTGTAGCCGCGTTTCGCCAGAACGCGGGTTCGGCAACTGAGTGTTTTGTCGCAGTTCCGTCGCGAACGGCACGCTCTGATTGGCGAGTTCTCGCTTCTCGACGAGTTCTCGAATCGCGACGAACTCGGTACTCGGAATCTCCGCGCGGCCCTCCTTTGAGCGAGTGAATCGGCAAAAGCCCATCGGAGTCGCCGCCCACAACGCGTCGGTCGAGCTGTCGTAAAGACACTGTTGCCAGACGTCGCACGCCAAGCTGAAGCGAGCCTGCATCGACCCCGTCACGGCATTGCGATTGATCCACGGAATCTCGCGCCATGTTCCAGTCGTGATCGTGCGATGCTCGAAGCGGAAGAGATTCTTCTCACCCACCAACTCGCGCACCAGTCGCAGACGATCCTTCGAAAACGTCGGTTCGTTCGTCGCGTAGGCGATCAGTCCAGAGGCCAGCTTCTCGTCAATTTCGTTCCAGCCCTTCGTCGTTTTGGAGTACTGCCACACTCGGTTGTCGCGTGAGCGGTAGTAAAGCCCCAGCTTAAGCTGCAAGTTGTCATGCCGGACGACGAAGAGATCGATCGGTTTCGTCGATCGCATGTCCCAATGGAAACACCCGGCGTCGAGGTTCGCGGCATCGCCCGCGTGCGCGGAGATCCAGCCGTCATGCCACAACGTGAAGGTCTGCCCGGCGAAGTGGATCGCATCGACCAGCCGATCGTGCGGCAATCGTCCGTCCGCAAAGTCGATGGGTGCCGACCCGTACTGCCCCGAGTGATTGATGTATTGGCCGTCCAATCGCGGTGTCGGGGCAGCGGCTTCACGCCACTGCCACAAGCCATTGCGATGACGCAACCGAGTGTCGAGCTTTTCGGTTGGCCGGTCGGTGAATTGCTGCCCATCGAGAGTCGCAAGGCAATGGCCGTCTGACCGCGCCGCAAGAGTTGCTTCCTCTTTCATGCCAAACGGCACACCCACGCGATCCACACGCAGGTTGCCGGCCTCTGTGTGATGGACTTCCAGGAGTCGCAACTTCGACTGATGCAGATCCAGGTTTCCGGCCAGTGCTTCCGTCTCCCCATAGATTTGCAGACCCGCATCGCTGCCAACGAACAGCCGCCCGAATCGCGCCGCCGTCGAGTTCACGCGGTCGAACGGGAACCGGTGATGCGTCGCACGATCCTGGCTCGTCGTTTGGCTCAATGAGAAGTCGCGCCATTGCAGCGAACCATCGACTTGTTCGAGACGGATCTTCTTTTGAATGTCCTTGTCCGATCGACGTTCAAACCGGAGCCGCGAGGTCTCGACCAGTTTTTGAAGGGTGCGCGGATCCGCGTCGCTTCCCGATTTGATTGGTGCGAACTGGCTCTGACTTCTATCCCATGCCTCAATCGCTCGCGTCGCCATTTGAGACGCTGTTCCCAGCAGGCGATACAGCCGCAGGTCGCCGTCTTTGTTCTTGCGCACGTCGAAGTCAATTTCGTCCCAGCCGAATGTTTGCGGGAATGCGATCCGAGCCATTCCCGAATTGAGGGCCGCACCGACAACCAGCCCCGAGTTCGCATTGGCGGGCAGTGTGAGAACTTGATGGGACGCCTGCGTCAGCAGATGGAGTTGGCCGTCATGGACCGCCGCGTCTCCCAGGATGTCGGTCGTGAAGTGCGCAGGCTCATTGCTGTTTGTCACCAGATGAAAACCTAGAGGGTGTTTCGGCCGGGCGATTTCGATCTCTCCGGTCGGCTTGCGCTTCCACACCCAATCGGAGCTATTGACCAACTCGCGATCGAGTCGCGGCGAGCGTGCCTCGCCCCAACGACCGCCGTCGAGACGTTGCCAACGTGAACTCTCTTGAAACCAAGTCGTGCTCGCCTCTTCGCTGAAGAGCCGGCCCGACGCTGCGGGTGAGGGTGCGAATTCACTTTTCTCCGCAGGAGCGTGCTGATGAATTCCCGCTTCGGAATGCAGCAGTGGCCCCGAGGCGTTGATCGCCAAGCTCCGTCGCCGGTCCCACAAGAATCCCTGATCGCTCAACACTCCCGTTGTGATTGGCGACCCGAAGACCATGCTGAGCGTGACTTGCAGCGGCAATGGTTTCGCGGTTTCGACGAAACCCACTGGGCCGAATGTCAGGAGGTTCTCTCCGGGATGTTGATCCGTGACCGTCAATGACGGCTCGGCCTTGATGAACTGCCGGTTGGGATAAAGAAAGCCGCCCCGGAATGCGGTCGGGGCCGACATCGCCGCGTGCGGACGAAACGTGACGGAGTCGGGACGGGGATTCGTCAGCGACATCGCGTCTTTGGACATCGGGTCTGGCGAATAGCTCCAGACACCGTACCGATTCGCGACATAGGGGCGACCGGCTTCCGAGTAGACCAGCGTCTGAGCCTCCTCGAACAGGAAGCGTTTCGCGTCGATGAACTCCGTCGGTGCAAAGAACTGTGAGCCACCGGCACACGTCACTTCAAACTGCTTCTTCGCACGGTTCCACTTCAGCCACTTCGCATCCAGCGGACCATCTTGCTGGAGCTGATCGACTGTCAGAAGTCCTCCTGCGGGCGCGAGCGTCACCGAGTCACTCGGCCGTTTCGCAACGATCTGCTGCGCCTCGATGACGAGCGCGGAGACGGCCTGATACGCGACACTGCCATTGGGATTTTTTCCAAACCGCTTCTGCCAGATCTCCTTGGCCACGGGCTTCGAGACCGAGACCTCACGGAATTCGCTCGCGACTTCATTCGGCGTCGAGACCTCGAACGACACCGATTGCTCGGCCTTACGGAACCCGGTCACGCGTTCCGGATCATCACGAAATTGAGCCGCCGAGTCCTTCAGTTTGAGTTGTGCGGCAGGCAGATACCCAATCTCGACCTCGTCCGATTGAAGTTCCACCCAACTGCCGGTTCCGTCCGACTCGCACACCAATTTTCCCTTTTGGAGGAACCCCGTCCGAGGCGCATCAGCCTTCGGCTCGGCTCGCATCCACGCCAGCGAGGCGGAGACTCGACCAGTCGCGCGATCAATGTTCGATGCCTGCGTCCAGAACAATGTCGAGTCTGGATGACCGACTCGATACCACGTTTCGGGAGCATCGTGCAGCCGTGTCGTCACGCGTTCGAGCACTGGGAGATCACCGGCCATCACGGTTGTGAACGGTGCGGAATCGGCTGCGGGAACCAGCCGAGTTCCATCCGCTGGTTGAATCACGGACGCACTCAACCGTTTCGCGGGAATCGCACGGGCGGCCGGCAGACTGATGTCCGACACGATTCGCGGAGCCTCGCTGGCCAAGGCCCGCCGAGCTTCAAGGCTGAGCTTCACGGCAGCTCCTTTGACGACTCCGACTCGCACTCCCTGGTGCGTGACGACGTCGGCGGGAGCGACGGACTCCGGCGTCGTCAGTGCGAAGACCTGCCGCTCGTTCTGCTTCACGATCCATCCGGCATGTTGAGCTTCATCCAGGTAGAAGGCGATGGCGTTCTGAGCGATGGCGCGCGCCAGCGGCGGAAGTGACGCAGCGTCGGTCGTCCACCATTGCAAGCCGCCCGGCGTCTGACTCGGCTGTTGCGGATGAACCCGCGCTCGGACACCGCAATGGTCGCCGAGAAATTCGACGCCTCCGACAGCCAGCCGCGCACCTCGCAACTTTCCGCCCAACCCGTTCACGATCGCCTCCGGCAAGCGATGCTGTTCTGTCACCACCAAGTTCTCGGTGTCCGGCGATGGAGAGAGCCGCACAATGCGGTCAGGCTCGGCCTGCAAGACCCACCAGTCGCGCCCATCGGGGACAATCTGACGCACGGAGCCGACGGAAATCTGATTCGGCAGGGATGTGTTCGGTTGCTTCGACCAATCACTCAGCTTCCAAACCTGCAATGACTTGTCCTGAAGACGAATGGCCGTCGGTGACATCCCGGCTGTCACAAAGATCTTCATCTCGGTCGCACCGGTCAGTGTGCCGAGCGGCACGGGCATGAAGCTTCGAGCTGCCGCATCCCACACAAACCACTGATCCGCCGACTTAGCCCAGTGCTGTCCTCCAGGAAACGGGACGAACTCGGTCAACCCGCGAAACAACTTCGGCTTCTGCCCTCGCGGACTCTGTCGCAGGTCCAACTGCAACACCGAATCGCGGCCAATCAGCCAATAGCCATCCTTAGACTCGAACTCTCTCCAGCCATCCGCCGCATGATCCCGAGCGGTGTCGCTGACCGAGACGACTTCAACAGGCACCTCTTGGTGTGCTTGCTCGTCGTAGATCCGCTCTCCCGTCTTCGTCAGCAAGATCGAGAGTTCCTGGCGAGCAAACACCGCCAGCACCTCTTCGGGCTTCAACAGCATCGGCGTCAGTTTCCGAGAGAACGCAGCAAACTCAGGCTCTGTTCCGCTCGCAGTCGAGGATGAGACGACACCCGTCGGCTCCAACTGCCAGACATTTCCCGGAGCATCGACGGCCAGCGTGTGCTGCTTTTTCAAATCGCAATATCGAAAGCGTTTCGGCAGACCATTTCGTTGATCGCCAATCCAGAAGCGGCCTCGATCATTTGCCGCGATCTGCCGCTTGTCGATCGTGCCGAGTTGCATCGTCCCTTCCGCATTGGGAAACGCCGCACCGGAAAGATGACTTCGCGTCGACGGCGAATACCAATCGACTCGGTCGGATTGCAGCAGCGTCCACAACGGACCTCTTTGTTGCACATCAATGATTCGACTTGGCTCACCCGCGAACTCGGCGACGGGCTGACTCGCCAGCATCGTCAGCGGGATCGAGCCTCCCGCCGCTCGGCTCCAACTGCCGACATGGAGTTCCCCCGCCCGCTTCACCGACACCCACACGCGCTGTTCGCGCGGATCTTTCTCGATCCCCAGGATCTGAATGCCGGCGGCCCCACTCGTCGCGAAGACCAGCGGTCGCTTGCGCCAAGTGTGTTGAGCCGCGTCATAGGTCCAGACCTCGCGTTGAGTCGCGAAGACCCAGTCGTCGCCGCAAGCCACGACTCGCTGCAAGTCATTGGCCTTCGGACTGACGCCCGGCGTCGCGAGCATTGGGGAGCTGTCCCCATTGGCCGAAGCCTTTGGCAGAGTCCACCGCAGAATCGACGAATCGTTTTCAATCCACATCAACTCCGGCTTCGCGCGATCGACGGCGAAAGCTCGCACCTCGTTCGATCGCCACAGGCCGCCGCTGACTTCGAGTACCTGTCGCTGTCCGTCATGTGGCACGAGCAAACTGCCGCGGTGAAACGTCGCCAACTGGAAGCGGTCCTCACCGAGCTTTTGGGCCACGAGAATATGGTTCTTCCCCAGCTCGTAGAGTTCCGCGTTCGGCAGCAGATTCTTGTCCTTGAACCAGTACCACGAGCGTGCTCGCGGACTGTAGACACGCAGTCCTGCATCGGTTGAAACCAGCACATCTCCATCGGCCAGCGGCACCGCGTCGACGAATTGTTGAGCCTCGGCAGTCGGATTACGAAAGAAGACAAAGTTGTGGTCGGGCCGCGGCGCGGTGATGTCGGGATACCAGACGAGTCGCCGCAGACCGTCGGGGCCTTTCGTCGAGATCCATAATTGCTGGCCCGACAACGAGACGGTCTCCGCACGCCAGTCCTGATTGAGCTTGCGCGCCGGGCCATGCCAGACCATGCCGTCGACCACTGCCACCGGCCGCTGTCCCACGACTCCCGTCAATCGGACATCGGAGTCGGTGCCGTAGCACCACCGCTCGATGACCCGGCGTTCGCGCGGCGAGTACCGCGTCACGCGACCCGCTCCCGCGAGGTAGAGATCGCCGTCCGTGTCACGCCACACGTCGCTGATCTTCGCATCGGGAATGCCCAGATCCGCGTCGCGAATCCCCAGATTGGCGTCGCGCAATGAGCGGACAGGCTCGTCGCCACCGAGCATCACCTTCGTCGCCCCGTTCAAGGGCCAGCGATCATTTTCACTCGATCGGTAGTCGTAAAGGTCGCCATCCGCAGTCGTCATCAACAGCCGTTTGTTGAAGTCACTGATCTCGATGACATCCTCACCCGTCGGTAACGAGTAGTTTTTCCAACTCCGATCATCGAGCCGATACACACCCAGTTGTCCGCGTTCCGGAAACAGAAATCCCGAGTCATTGTCCGTTCCCGACACATCCCTCGGCACAAGTCCCTTCTCGCCATCCGGGATGCGCATGCCCGCCAAATACTGAGGTGTGCTCGCCGACTTCTCGGCGCGGTAGAGCATGTGATCGGCATCCAACACCCCGGCGTTGTTCGGCGACATCGCGAACAGCGCGTGCCCCGCGCCGCCCGCGAGCGCCAGCGAATTCCGCCCCGCGAACCTCTGAGACGCATCCGTCAGGCTCCGCTGCGGCAGGACATGCAGTTTGCCAGTGGGATCGTGAAAGAACGCGGTTTGTCCGGAGGTCACGCCGCGCAGTCTCGGTTCTTTCAGCCATTTCTCGCTGTCGGGGACGACGACATCGTCATAGCTCCGAGTCCGCGTCTGATGCACGCAACAGCCACTCGGTGTGACGAGCAGCACATGCGTCGCATCCACATCGAACGCCGACTGCACGCTCGCCAGATCCACATTCGTCTGAGGTGCGTGAAAGACTTCGACCGGCTCCTGACCCGCCCGTAACGACAACACGCGGTCGTCCGTCAGTTGCACCAAGACTTCGTTCGACCGTCCCCAAGTGAGTTGCCGCGCCGCGTGATCCAGTCTCCAGACCCCTCCATTCGGAAGCTGCCGTACGCGATCCGACGAACCCGCAAAGAAGCTTTGCCCGTCGGGTGCGATCAAGGTGCAGGTGACTGGCTCCTTCATCACGCGACTCCACGAATGCCGGTCGCAGTCATAACCAAAGACACCGGCCGTCGATTCAACCTGCCCGGGTCCGGCCAAATACAGCGTGTCCCCAATCTGATGGGCGAAGTTCAGCACGTCGAGCGTCAGCCCGGCAAAGCGTGTCCCCTCATCGAACTCGATGAACGGCTCAGAAGCGTCCGCGTCCCAACGCGAGATCCGCTTGAGAGGCTGATTCCCGTCCCCTTGCTCCATGACCCACAGCCGTCCTTCGCGAGTGACCTGCAGATCGACCACTTGCCGAACGAACTGAGGTGACAGTTCGATCGCGGCTTCCGCGGCCACATCCCGCACGAACCCAAGCCGCTTCGCACCGCCGAGAACAAAGCAATTCCGTTGATCCCACCACGCGATCTCGCGTACCGGCCCGACTTGCTCGCACGCGGCCAATGCCGGCACGGAACGCCACGCGCGCTGCACAACGTCGTACAAGCCGACATCAGCCGTCTGAGTCCCCAACAGCAGGAAGCGTTGATCCTTTGAAACCGCGGCCGCCGTCACGTCACTCCAGGCCACCGGCTTGCCGGTGCGTCCGAGGAACTGTGTGTCGCGCGAAATCACATCCCACCGTTGATCGCGCAACACGGCGAGTGCTCCGCTGCCGGTCATCGCAAAGAGGCCGTCGCGCGCCGCGTCAAACGGCTCATCGCGGTTTCCGTTGCCCGCACGGAGTTGAACAACATCCCGATCGCCGACCAGCGTCTCGGGAAGACTCGGCAAGTCACGCCAGATGTCCATCGTCACGTCGTACTCACGGAGCCGTGCTCCCTGAAGACTGACCGCCAAGTGACCGCCGCGCGGAGCCGTCGCCAGGATTCCGTGCTCACGAATCTCGGCATCGACATCGGCCAGCTTGCGTGCGTCGGTCACGCGCTCGAACTCACCCGACCCATCGAATGCTCCCTGACGCTCCGCGAACCGGACTCCCAGCCAGAGCAGCAAGAAACCACACACGAGCACCAGCAGCATCGACAGATCCCAACGCCAGACGAACGCACGCTGAGAGACGGCGCGCCGCTGCGGAGTCACGACTCGGCTCGATCGAATGCGAAATGGAAAATACACGATCCACACTCCTCGCGCTAGCGCAACCGCGAAACCCGGTCCACCATCTCCGCCTGCCAGTCCGCCAGGCAGAGATCCCCCGGAGTTACCAACGGAGAATCTTCCAAATCCGAACTCGCGAACTCCGTCGCCACAGTCCCGCACGCGCGAATCTGCAACTCACGGCAATAGAGCCGTTGATCCGCGGCGGGAACTTCACTGAGCGTGCTCAACAGCCGGTGCGATGGCTCCGATCCCAGTCCGGCTCGATGAGCATTTCCGTCCGCCGCATTGGCCGCGAAATGCAGCGCGTCGATCGCGTCCAGCAGTCCGGCCACGGTCCCCGCTTCGCCGGTGAGCACGGCCGGAACCAACGCCAAATTCAGGCTCACACGTCCGAGTTCCACATCCTGTTCCAACGGCCGGCGGTCGATCGACGAGCCTGATGCAAACGACGGATGAAACACGAACAGCTCCAATTCGTTTAGAGTTTGCTCGACCGTTCGCCGCCGATTCTCCGCAGAGACAAGCAGTCCACGACACGCTCGACGAACTTCGGGACCGACTCCCTCGATGAACCGCATCGACTCTGCGAATTGCACCAGGTCTGTTGCCAGCGAGGCGAAGTCGAACCCAATGGTTTCGGATGCCGAATATCCCGCATCCCGGCCACGTTGCTGGTGAATCGTCTCAGGCACTGCGAACTGCGAAGACTCCGCCAGTTGCAAACACATTTGACGGAAGCTTGGCCGACGGCAAAGCAGCCGCCACGCGAGCGTCAGTCGCTGCCACACCGAAGCGTCACCTCGTCGAACGACGTCGCTCCAGTCACCCGTCAGGAGCGCCGGCTGGCCGGCCTCGGCCACTGCGGCGGGATCGCTCACCACGACACACAACCGGAGCGCCGCGTCCGTCCAGGCAACGGCATTCTTCAAGCGATCTTGACGAGTCAGCGACACCTCATCGTCCGCCGACGCATCCTCGGAAACTCCCGGCACGAGTCGCCGCAGATGAATCGTCAAGTTCGTCCACTCCATGACATCCGCCAGCCGCGCCGCCCGCCGAGTCGGTTGTACATCAAAGCGTCGCAACATCCTGGCTCGGATCCGATCCGCGACCAATGGCCAGAAGTCGTGCCGCGAGCGCATCCGCCCGCTCCACCAGTTCAACAGCCGAGTCGTCAGCGACAGATCCAATCGCGACAGAGCAAACAGAGCGACCGCCGTCATCCAGACATAGGCCGTCTTCAACGGAGATCGGCCGATCAACAGCGAGAGCGCGACGCCTCCCAGCCAACTCAGCCAAAACAGATGCACGATCAAGCAACCCGGCCACGGCTCAAGCACCAGCCAACCGCGCAACGGCAAGTAGATTCCATCGTGAATCGAATACAGGACGTTGGGCTTTGCGAACCATTCGCTTTGCACGGCCAAGACCACGAGCCACAGCGGCAGGCCGATGCCGGCCACCAACAGCCAAGCGCGCCGCACCCAGAGCGGCTTCGTGTTTCCAGGGGACAGCCGTTGCGACATCAAATGAGGCGAACGCAGACGCAACATCTCAGCCTCCTCGTGATCTTGAAACGTACTGCATCAGCCAGCCAGCCAATTCCACCAGTAAGACAACGACACGGTAAGCCCCAACCGGGACGGCCAAATGCAGAGCCACCCACAACAACCGATTGAGCGCGATTAGCGAAGCAATGAACGCGATTCGCAGCCGCAGTCTCCGCATTCGCCGATGCCACCATTGGAAAGCCCACCAATCGCGAGCGGCGATCCGTGAGGGCCGCACTCGTCCCAACACGCGGCGGGCTTGCCGCAGCAGTGACGCAAATTGGAGTCTGTGCTCTTGGTACAGCGACCGCTTTGCAGCGATCACTGGCCGGAATGCCTCCCACGGACGGAGTTCATCACGACAAGCAATCGTCGTCGCCGACCAGTCGCTCAACAGCGTCTCGGTCTGCGTCACGGATTCGTCGAAGGGTGAAGTGGGTTGAGTCATCGGTCGTTGTTCCGGAAGGCCATGAGCCAGTGAATCACTTCAAGTTTCTCAAGAACTCGCGGATACGCCGCCGCGTTTCTTCCAGTCGTTCGGCGGCCGCATGGACCTGCTCTTCGGTCGCGACACGTCCAGACTCCAGGCGTTCCAGGAGCGTCGCGGCGGCTTGCTCCCAGTGATCGAACTGCGTCGTCGCGCCGCTGGTGTCTCGATCCAGTTGCGTTGCCGCCGTCCGCATTTCGTCCCGCGCGAGTTCCGCCTGCTTCAAGAACTGACGGAGTTCTTCGGTCTCTTCGTTCAATTGCCGCGCCCGCTCATGCACGCCCCGCAAGCGGCCGAAGGCTTCTTCGAGTTGGCGATCGAAGACGCTGAGTTCGTCGCGGACGGATGTCGTCAGCTTCGCGTGTGCCTTCGCCGCAGCCTCGTGCAAGCGTGCCTGAGCCGGCTGTCCGCGGCTCAGGAGTTCTTCATGAATGGCATCCCACCGCGCTTGAGTCGCCATTTCGGCGATGCGGCGAGTCAGCTCGGCCCGTCGATCCGGCAACACATCCAGTGCATCCAAAATGTCGAGATGATCATTGACCCAACCGAGCCGGGCCTGAAACGGAACGAACTCCGCAAGGTCGAGCAGCGTGATGCAGATGCGTTCTGAACCAGAACCAAACGGGCCATCGAACAGATAGATCGGCTGCTTGCCGAAGTTCTGTCTTTGTTCACTCGAAACGAGTTCGTTCAAGACGTCTCGCAGGTAGCGGTCCATCTCAGCCGCGTTCCAACCATGCATCGTTGGAAACAGCGCTTGCCCCTCGGGGACAAAGACCAAACACCGATTCGCTTCGTCGTCCGGATAGAACTGAGCCCAGAAGGGATCGAGCCAAAAACGCATCGTCTCGGGTCGTCCAAAGCTCCGGTTCCCCGCGCGTTCGCAGTCCGAGGCGTATCTCAGCAACGGCTGCAAGTCGGCCAACTCGGTCCAACCGCTTTCAAAATACAGATAGTGGTAGGCCAGCTCACTGATGGGCGAAGCTCCGACCGGCGACGTTGGCGAGCGAGTTTCGGGAATCGAACAGCCGTAGAGCGGACGTGTACGGAACAACGTCGCCAGCGGCATCTCACGCAGCAGTCGAGCCAGCTCTGGGAGTTGATCGTGCGAGAAACGCATCAGCGTCGGACGCTGACGCCGTGCCTCGCACAGCAGGTCGTAGCGATAGTTCCAATAGTCGCGCTGCTGGCGAACATGTTCGAGATTGATCTCTTCCGAGATGGCTTCGGTGTCGTGCAACTCAAGCTGATAGCCGTCGCAATCTCGCAACTGCGACAGATGCGAGCGAAACGCATCGTGAGCCGTCTGACTGAACTGAAGCCCCTGCACATCCACCTTGATGCGCTGATAGGCCGGGTCGAGAAAAAAGTTGCGATGAAAGCAACGCTGAGGGACTGCCAGCAGACGTGCCTGCAACTCACGCGACGGACCACTCTGAGGGATCATTGCCAACAGAATGTCGCCCGACTCCGCAGCGGGCGACGAGGGCAACAGTTCCGGACAAGCCGCGAGCAGCTCCTTGAGCCGCAGGAGCACTCCGGCTCCCGGCAACAAGGTCTCTTCCGCCCGACCGAGAATCGGTGGATCGAGTCGCTCAGGAAGGAAGACGGTGAAACCATCCACGCCACATCCGCGAAGACGACGGTAACGCTCGTCAATCAGCGGTAGTACGCTCTCGGCATTGCCTCCGCGCCGCAACTGGCTGATCCCCGAGAATAGATAACGCCAGCGGTTCTCTTCCGAGAACACCGACCATCGAACCGCGGTGGACTGCACGGCTAAGTGACCGAACAAAGTCGCGGCTGCATCCATCGAGAGACCCGGTTCAGAGACGAGCAAGTACTCGCCCTCACTGACGCGTGCGGCGACGTCGTGGCACAGCTCATGCCCCGCCAGCACGAGTCCGGCTAAGCCGCCTAACAGGGCCGAGGCCCGCTCAAACTCGTGACTCTCGCACGCAGCCGGGGGCCGTCGAGTCAGTTCACCAAACCGTTGACGCAAGCCATCCAAGGTGGCATTGAACTGGCCCAATGGCGTCTCGGTTTCCGCCAAGTATTCCGCACAGATCACATCGGCGCTCAAGCCGGTTTGCGCCGTATCAATCACGATGCCGATATTGCGACCGGCGAGCACACGCAAGTCCGCGGGCAACGCCTGAAGATACGGAGTCAACAAATCGAACACTTCGAAGGCGGTCAGCGCCTTCAGCCGGAAGAACTGAGCGGGCGCGGAAGGCTTAACCATGCCAGACCTCCCGCTGAATTTGTCCGAGCCAAGCTCCCACCAAAGCGCCTGCGAAGCGTGCCACCGGATCGACTCCCCCGGAACCGTTCGTTCCCAGATTGTTGAACGCACTCAGAGCGTCCCCTTCCAATTCCACGCCGGCCTGAATGGTCTGCCGCCGGCCTCCCTCCGTTTCAAACACCCACTCGGCGACCGTCGAAAGTTCGGCCGGCACCCGCATCACGCTCAGGTGCATGTTCGACCGAACGCCCTTGAGCAGCCGATGCCCCAGCGCGTGATACGAGGTCGTCGTCGCCTCCTCTCGCGATGGGCAAACCACCATCAAATGAATGAACTTGAAATCGTCGAGGTTCAGCCCGCCTCGCGACGGCCTTCTCTTCCGCCGCCGCGTTTGAGTCGCGTCCTGCATGGGGGATCCCGGCATCATCAGTGTCTGAGTCGGCTGCTCAACCTGCGACCGCCAAGTCGCCACGGCCCAATCGGCCAGACTGTCTCCGCTCGGAAGAACGCCTTTGCCTTTCTGAGGGACCGGCTCTGACCAGACCGCACGCTCGTTGAGAAAACGTGGCAGCCAATGCAGCGAGTTCATGAAGTCGTGCCGAAACACCGCACTGGGTTCGGTCCCCTCGGCAAACTCCGGCGAGGTCAACGCCGACAAGGGAAACGTCTCAGTATGACTCAGGCCGAGTCGGTTCCCTTCGATCAGCCGAAACTCGCTCTGAAACATCCGGCTTTGACACAACCGTTGTCCGAGCCGCAGGCACAGGTCGAACCAACACGCTTTGATGAACGCTCCCAAGATCGAATCGCGAACCTCGCCCGGCACCAACACGGCCAGTAACACGTCGCGGTTCTGCTCGCGTTTGGGCGGCCGAAGCCGCACCAGGAAGCCCTCATTCATCATCCGATGCAGTCGCAGGGCCTTCGGCATCAGCATCTCGCTGAGCATCATGTCGTTGAGGTCATCCGGCGAACGGGAGATCGTCACGCCGTTGATGCCGTCGGTCTTGCGATGCCGACGAATCGTGCGGATCGGTTGCGTCTGCTGCATCCGCCGAACTTTGCGGCGATCGGGTTCCTCGTCGCTGACCTGCGGTCGCAGACGGTGAAACAGCGCTAGCGAAACCGGCACGGTGTGAGGCAACGGAAGCACATCCCGCGAACTGCTGGCGAGTCGCCGAGCGCGGCTCGACAACGCGGCGGCCGCCTCACGCCAAAACAGATCCAATTCCGGCGACTCGTCGCGCGCGATGTCCGTCAAAGCGGTAATCAGTTCGCGCTCGTAGGACGCGTAGTCCTCGGCGCTCACGCGACCGAAGAGCACACGGTCTTCACAAAACAGCAACGTCCGGCCAATCCGCGAACTGGCCCGATCAATCAAGAATGCGGCGACGCGGAACACGAAGTACGTCGGGGCCGCCGAGATCATCACACTCCGCCCGCCCTGACTGTCGCTGAACCGGCCTTCTTGCGAACGAGCGTGCAGCGCCTTTCTCAGGCGGATAATCACTGCGCTCCAAGGATCGTCCGCGATACGCGGTGTCCAGTGACCGCTGCTCCGAGTCAGATAGCTCGCGAGATCAACGGCCAGGTTCGGTGTGATCCCGATGTGGCGATCGTGCAACGATTGCAGCACCGACCGCGCCACGGAACTCATGTCGGCAATCAGCGGCCGCCATAAGCCGGGACCAATGAGTTTTGTGATGTGGTCTGGGATCGTCATTCCGAGATTTCCGCTGTCTGCCATTGGGCTTGTCCCGCGTTGTTCGATTCTGGTGAGCGGCAAGGCGCTAGCCGCCGGCCTGTCTTCGTTCGGGACCGGCGGCTAGCGCCTTACCGCTCAGTAAAGTCAGTGAAATTAACCCTGCGCCCACGCCTCCGCTTTCGTCAGACTCCGAAGCTGATGTCGCTGTTGCTCGGCCTCGGACTCATCGACAACGTCCAAGAAGTAATCCGCAAAGAGATCCAACTCTTGCGGCCGTACCGGCCATTCTTCGTAAGCGCGACGCTGATCGTTGCCGAGAAATCCGTCGTAAATGCGATGTGCCAGCATGACCCTCGCAAACTTGATCAATCGCCGGCTCGACACTTCGCAAAGCTCGAACCTCCGCACGGATTTCACCAACGCCGCCACCACTCGATAGACACGTTCCGAGTCAGCATTGAGTTTCACCGTCCCCAGTGCCACACGAAACGCCGTCAGCGATTTCCAAAACCGCGCGCTGTCTCGCAGCGGTTGCACCTGCGGTGAAAACGTCGTGGTCCAGCCGACCGACAACAGACCGCACACGCTCTGAGGCTCGGCCTTCACGTTGTGCATCTGGCAGCGGAGCACGAAACGATCGAAGACGGCTTGCAGTTCGTCCGTCTCCGGAACCTGATTCGTCGCTCCAAACAGGCACTCCATCTTCACCTTGACTACATCGTTGAAGTCGTGAAACAACCGCTCGTTCAGAAAGCTCAGGATCGAGTTCAGAATCGCGCTCGACCCATTGAAGACCTCGTCGAGATACACGACCCGTGCGTGCTGCATCATCCGGCCTTCGTTGGCTCGTTTGAGTTCTCCCTTTTGTGCTTTCGCGAGATCCCAGAAGCCGAACAGTTCGCCTGGTTCGCTGAAGGGGGTCAGCAGATATTCGAAGTACTCGGAGTTCCGCTCCGTGTTGTCGGTCGTCGCATCCGCGGGCAGAAGCCCCGTCATTCGGCAAAAGGTTCGGATCAACAGCGACTTCGCGACTCCCGGTGGTCCCAAGAAGAGCAACGGCTCCCCGGTCGCAATCGCCAAGATGATCGCACGCACGGCCTTCTCCGATTCAAAGAACCGCTGATTCAGCTCCCGCTCGATCGACACCAAGTCCGTCAACAATTCCTTGTGCTGGCCAGCCAGCGTTGCCAGTTCTTTTCCAGAAAACATTTCGTACCTCTCCAAGATTCGCCGTGAGCCGCAAGGCGCTAGCCGCGGGTTCTGGCGTCGTTCGATGTTGTTCTTCATCCGCGGTCCGGCTTTGCCATCCGCGGGCCGCCGTGTGGGGAAGACTGCCCGCGGATGGCAACGCCGAACCGCGGATGAACAGTAGGGAGTCACGATTGCCAGAGTCTCTGAGGTGTCAAGCATTCAGACGGCGGCCACACATTCTCAAGAAACGCGGGCCGATCGCAATTCCAGTCCGCAGTGCTGAGCATCAGACAGTGCGGCACTTCTTCTTCAAAATGTGACAAGCCCTCCGCACCCTGTCGTTCGCGAACATAGGGTAATGCCAGCAGCTCGCGTGGTGCGCGGCGTTGAACCTTTGCGAGAGCTTCGGCGATCACCCACTGATCCCAGAACCGCGCCCAGTCCGGTGTACTCAGACAACACGCCGCGTGATGCCGGAGAACATGCAGCAGACGACGCGGCCAAACTCCCCGCGGTGACGAAAGCCAGATGAGCACTCGAAACGTATGCGGGTGCAGTCGCGGTGCCGCTCCCCAGCCACCCGACCGCAGCGTTCGCTCGCGCAACACTCCGTGAATGATGTCGGTCGCCCGACACTGGAAACTCAGATCCGTCCAGGCGGCCTCTTCCGCGAGCTGCCAGATCGTCACGGGGATTGAGCAACCCGATCCCTGAGTCACTTGCCGCTCCAGTAATTCGTTGAAGAGAGCGGTGAAGTTCGACCCCTCCCGTTTCCCGATCACAATCTGGTTGGCGATTCGTCTTGCCCGATTCTGCCGACGCGCGGACATCGCTTCGCTGCGATCGCGCTTCAACCAGAGTTCATTCAGGACTTCCAGATTCCGCAGTCCGGCCCAGACCCCATCCGCAGCTCGCCGCAGCAGGCTGCGAGGCAGGTGCGTTCCCAACGGCAAGTCATCGAGCCGCCTCAAGAAATCGGGACCGCCCGGCACTTGCTGAATCGCCAAACCCAAACTGAGTTCCTGATGCTGAGCCGCTCGCTGCAACAACTCCAATCCGAGATCGAACAGGAACCGCGTCAGGTCGTCGAACGGCACGTCAGAAAACCGCAGCGGCCTGCAATGATCCGTCGTGCTCGCTGTTTCGAGTTCGTTCACTTCCGAGTTCCTTTCAACCGTTTTGTGAGCCGATGGCGCTAGCGTCGGGCCTCGGACATTGACGTTTGACCGCGAATCGCCCGACGCTAGCGCGTTCGGCTCACAAAGCGAATTCCATTGGGCTAGCGCCATCGGTTCACAAAGCAAGATTCGAGCAGCACGGCCACAGTGAGCAGCACCGCGCTGGCTGCCGAGAGCATCGGCCAAAGATGATTGCGGAATCGGTGTCGCGTTGCCGCGCCCAAGTTCGGCAAATCGTCCTCACGATCCAAGATTCGACCTCCTCCTGCTTGAGCGATGCTCTTCAGCAACTCCGTATTTGTTCCTTGCGTCCAGTCTTCCGACTGAGGATGAGTTTGTCGAGTGGCTTCCGGAGGGAACACGATCGGCAGGCGCTGCGGGCGAGTCAGTTCATCTTGGCCGTGCTCTTTGACCATCAAGTACGAGAGACCGTGCGGCAACGTGTCGGGCAGCAGCAGCGTCCCGTCGAACACCCCTTTGCGATCGGGCCTCAGCGTCACTGCGGCGAGCGTCTTGCCGTCCGTGATCAGTTCCAATCCAACGTGTTCGAGGTTGACCGGCTGCTGATCCTTCAGGGCGAACAGCCGCACGCGCAGCTTCACTCCGTCGCGCGTCGCCTCGATCCAATACCGATCCGGCATCGCCAATGGTGACACATAATCGCACCAAGCCGTGACCGCGCGTTTGGCATCGACGTCAGGCTCCCAGTCCTTCGGAACGCCGCAGGCAAAGACACCCACTTTGCCGCGTCCGCATTCCCGAAACGCCAACACCGGGTCCGGCTGCTTCGGATGCACGCCAATCAACTCCGTTTTGTTGTCGGCACGCAACGTCGAGACCGCATGACCGGCCAGCGTTCGATTGGGAATCATTTTTCCAAACAAGTCGCTACTCCGAACACCCGATAGAAACGGGGCGCGCTCGAAGAACTTCGTGCGTTTCTTGGGCTTCACCGCCTCGAACTCAATGCCCGATGCATTGAAGCCGTAAGTCACCGGAATCTTGTGAGTGAATTCATGCAGCGACGATCGGCTCGTGACGTTGCCCTGCCCCATCGCGTACGCATAGGTCTCAACATCGGGACCAACCGACTGGCGAAGTTGTCGCGCATAGCCGTTGTCGGTCGTGAACTCGCCGTCTGACAAAAAGAGGACCGCCCCCGAATCAATCTGAAGTTGCTTGATGAGGGCCAGTGTCGGCACCGGATTCGTCCCACCTTCAATTCCGATACCACGAATTGCAGCCAGGGCGAGCTGTCGTCCGGCGGGATCGAGTGCCGTTCGATTCTTGAGTCGTAGCTTGGCATCGTCCGAAAAGCTCATGACTTCCACGGTGTCGATCGGCCGCGCCAGGCTCAACAGCCGGTCGCAGATCTCATTCACCTTCCCCATCCAAGCCGACATCGAGCCGGAACAATCGATGATGATCACAATGCGGCGAGCCGGCGGTTCCTTGGTGTGCTCGCGCGGTCCTGGGTGTACCGGCAGAAGCTCTTCCAACTCGGTCTGCATGTACGACATCAGCACCGTTTTCTGTTCCTCGTCCGCCGAGCCATGATCGCCATTGATGAGCAGCAACCCAGTCCCCAAGTCGTGAACCTGACGCCGCATTTCCTTCAGCGTGCTCTGGTCGAAACGCTCGGCCAACACGTTCGACAGAGCGATCACGTCGATGTCCGACTCCTTCAACACCGACGCTGCTTGCCCAGGCTCAGCGGTGACGACTTCCCATTTCTTGGGATCCAGCATGTTGGTCCAAGCGGTGTCGCGACCAATCGCCAGCAGTCGAGACTTTCCCTGTACATAAACCGGCATCCCGACCCGATGCTCGATCCCCGCCGCGTTCTCCAACACCACCTCGACGGCCTGCAACCCACGCCCCGCGAATGTCAGCTTCGGAGCCGCTCCCGCATGTTCGCCAGCGCGGTAACGAGTTTGCTCGGCCGTCAGCACTTCGGGAGAAGGCCGGCGCGGAACATTGTGGTGATAGTTGATCTTCAAGGTTGCTGACTGATCAGAGTCGGAACTGTTCTTAACCAAGGCTCGAATCGTGCCTTCCTCGTCGGCTCGGACGGTTGCGGGGACAGCCGTGCCATGCAGGAACAACGCCGGACCAGGACTCGCCACCGGTGAGACATGCACAGGGACGCCGTGCGCCGCCAACCGTTGCGCCGCGCGAAGAGCGTCTCCATCGGTCTGATTGCCATCCGACCACAACACGACCAGCCCCGGCCGTTCGCGACGGGCGATATCACTTCCGGCAAAGTCCAGAGCTGTCGCGATGTTCGTCCCCCCGTTGGGTGGACCGACTTCAAACACACGAGCCTCGATCTGATCTTGAGGAACGTCCCCGATGGCCACCGCGCTTCCCGAAAACCGCACCAAGCTCAGGAAATCAGGCGTCTCGCGATCAGTGACGAGAGCACTCCGCAGCCGTTTGGAAAACAGGGCGATATCGGCTCGTCGAGATTCGGCATCGCGCTGCAAACTTGCGGACTCGTCCATCAAGACGACCACATGCGGAGCGGACGAGTTCTCTCGGCGTTCGCGCGTCAGGTCGAGCGCCGCCAGTGCCATCAGCAAGGCCGCCAGCATCGAGCACACCACGGCAACAGGTTGAGCCAACCGAATCCAACCAGCTCTCGCGGTCGGCGGATCGACCGCAACCGGCTCACCACGCCTGCCACGACGACGCCACGCCAGCAACAGCAACACGGCCGCGCTGACCAGCAACCAGCCAACGACAATGACCGTCTGCCACACATAGCGCGGAGCCCACTCGTAAATTGTCGTCGCTTCACTCATCACGAATCCGTTCCCATTCGTTGAAGGGCCTCAGCCGGAACGCGTTAGTGCGAAATTTCGGATTTGCCGCTTCACCAACAACGAATCTTGTAGTGGTTCATCCGCGGTCCGGCTTTGCCATCCGTGGGAAAAATCGGAGTGCCCGCGGATGGCAAGGCCGGGCCGCGGATGAAATCAGAAAACCGGGAGTCTCGCGAACGCCATCACTCGCTCGGCGACTAACAAGAGCAGCGCGAGCAGCACCGGAAATTGCCACCACGGAGCCGGCTCCTCTGGAGTCGCTCGACGCTGTATCTCGAAGTCCCTGGAGCCAACACTTTGATGGCTCGTATCTCCTTCGTCCGGATGGAGCGCCAACCGAAACGGCGGCACATCGAACTGCGGTTCCGGAGCGGCACGACTCGTCAGCTCGAACAGCGGCACTTCGCGTTCGGCCAGGAGCCACGCGACCGCGTTGGAAAAAACTGTCTGCCAGGCAAGTTCCTCGGAGCTGGCCGCCAACCGCGTCAGATCGGGCAGCACCGGCATCCAAACCACGGCTCCCCACGGACCATGCGCGGGAAGCGTCGCCAAACACGGATTGCCGGGATTGTTGTCCTTGAGTACGCATTGCCATTCATTCTCCGTTCGACCAGGCTGGCCGCAGCCTTTCAATAGCTCATGGATCGGAAGCGAAACCGCCTCTCGATGTGCCTCCAGCGCATCGAGATTGACACTCTCTAATAACGGACTTCCCTGACGCAGCGAACAAAAAAACCAAAGGTTCGGTCGGGGGCCGATCGGCCGCGACCCGTTGCCCACAATCAAGAGTGGAAGTCCGGGGGAGAATTGCGCGTTGCGAATCGGAAGTTCTGCCACGACCAAACGCGGATGATCGGCAGACGCTTCCCAGTCCAAGAGCTGCGGCAGTGGCTGCCCAGACACGCGCCAGTCCACTTTGACCTGCGTCGCATCGGGGATCGTCAGCCGCACCAAATTGTCGTCCGACCAAGCGTCCTCTCCGCTGAGTTCGATGCGATAGTTCCCGGCCGGCAATTTCGAAAGCTCGACGTTCGCGACCCCGTTCGCATCCCACGCGACATCTTGTTCATGCACAACGCGAGCCGCATCCCGTGTCACCGTGATCCGCGTTTGACTCGGAGGCGGTCCATAGGCTCGCAGCTTGAGCGACAAAAACTCGACGCGACCGCTCAGCGGATCGCGACGTTGCTCAATGGCTGCGACTCCGTGATTGGCCACCGCGTCGGCCACGTCGAGCCATTGCAGCGGCAGTTCCGCATCCGGCTCCGCCCACTGCGGCCGAGGCTGATCCGAAATGACCACCCAATGAGTTGGCCGCCACGCGGGGTTGTCCGGCGGAGGTTGCTTTGACCAGCGTCGCAACGACATCAAATCGGTCCCCAGTTTGCGAGCCGCAAAATCTTCTGACTTCAACGCTCGCCACCGCGTGGAATCGGAGGTTGCCGGCAAGAGTTCTTCGGCCTCACTGTCGAAGAGCGAGACCCGCAACTCCCGATGTGCGGCCGATGAACCTTCGATTTGATCCACAATCCGGCTCAGCAACTCGAAGCCAATCTGCGACCGAGTCACTCCGGCCTGCCGAGTTGCCATGCTTCCCGAAACATCGACGCAAACATGGACGCGGAGCGAGTCATCACTGTTCGAGGTGAGTTCGTGCAGCCAGACCGCCAGAAGCAAGCAAGCCATCGCCGCCATCTGCATTTGGTAGCCGCGATCGTTCCACCGCGGCCAACAGAACACCCAGCGGCGGCGGACTTCGCTGCGCGGCTCGTCCAAGAAGAACCGCGCGGTGCTCAACACTCGCGGCCGAAATCGGGACCGCCGCATCCGGTTCAACGTCAGCGCGGTCATGGCCCCCAAAGCGGCTGTCACCAAGAGTCCCAGACTCACGACGCACCTCGCACGAGCAGCTTCGCGAGGACGGCGTCATTCTCAAACCAATCCCCAAACAGAGTCTCCGGCTGCAACGTCCCACCCGCCGGCCACGAGCATCGGGTGTGTGCCGCCAGGCGATTCAGCCGACGGAAGAACGCCGACTTGTTGTCAGCAATCTTTTTTTCCACTCGTGCAATTAAATCGTCATCGACTTCGTACCGAGGATTGTCCCGCTCGACCGACACGCCAGGACCGTCGATCAAATAACCGTCGCGCGCCAGCAAGCTCCGCTCCCACGGCCAACTATCGAGCTCCACGATGACCACCGCGCAGCGCCTCGTCACCGCCTGATCGACAGACCGAGCCAACATCTCCGAATGGCGTGCCGAGCAATAGAAGTCCGAAACAATCACCATCGCCGCCGTCGGCACGAGTCGTCGCTCGATCACCCCCAAGCCGTTGGTCTCAAGAGTTCCGCTCTTGAGTGCATCCAAATGCGCGTTGACCTGACCCATGCTTCTGACTTCTCGGGCCGCGCCCCGCCACTCAAACAGGCGGTGAAGATTTGAGCCGCGACCGTCAGAAAGCGGTCGTAAGTCGCTAGAAACATCCGCTCCCTGACGATCGCGGCTCCGAATCGTCGTAGACGAATCGTTCGTGGACTCATCCGGCTGATGGGCTTCGAGGCGATGCAAGACGACGCGGTCACTCCCCAACAACGCCACACGAGCAATGGCCTCCGCCAGCCACCAGGCGACGACTCTCTTGGACGATCCCTCGGAGCCGTCCAACGTCTGCGACGTATCGACGGTGATGACGACTTGCTGCGCGTCTTCCGCATCAAAGGTCTTCTTCCACAACTCCCACGGTGCGCCACGGCTCAACGACAACCGCCAATCAACACTGCGAATGTCATCGCCCAGGCTGTAGGGAGCGTATTCCCGAAACTGCAAACTCTGGCCGCGCCGACGCAGCAAGCGGTCCCCCGGTGGCACCGACGACGCACGCCGATCCAACTGCAGTCGATACCGCTGCAACTGCGAGTCTCTCAACGGAAAATCGCGTCTCTTGATCATCATCCACCGACTCGTTGTGTCCGCAACTCTTCAAAACGCTCTTGAAACGTCGATCGCGACTGCTTGTCCGGCCCGGTGAGCGAACACAAATGAAGCACGAACAGTTCCAGCAGGTCGGGATGATTCTCGGTCAGCTTGAGATCTCGCGCCACCTTTTCTCGCCACGAGAAATCGAGCTTCATGCGATGTCTGAGCGCCGGCACCACGACACGCTTCAATTCGGAAGTCGATGCAAATTCGCCGGTCCCGCCGAAGAGCAGGTGCCAGGCTTTCGCACCGGTCATCAACGCAATCGCCGCGCGGGGACCAATCGGATAACGGGACAGTTCCCGCAGCAACGCACACGCTTGCCGAAAACTCTTCGGATCGTCGCCAGTCAGGCTGCTCTCCGCTCCCATGAAGGCGAAGAGCAGATTCTGGATGTGCTGCTCCAAACTGACCGAGGGCCGGACTTCCCGGATCTGTTTCCGAATCTCTCGGAAGACCTGCCAGCTCGCTTCGGGACTGATGAGCGTTGGGTGACTCCGAGGTAACGAACTCTCCGCCGTCGCGCCCGGACTACTGGAACTCGCTCCGGTCGTCTTCCGAAGAATGGCCTGAATCGACTGCGAGGTTGGAGGGGGCATCTCGATGTGAAACATGAATCGGTCCAACTGCGCCTCGGGGAGCAAGTAGGTTCCCTCGTGTTCGATCGGATTCTGAGTTGCCAGCACCATGAATGGCTCTTTCGTGCGGTACTCTTGCCCCAGCACGGTGACTCGGCGTTCGGCCATCGCTTCCAGCATGGCCGCTTGAGTCTTGGGAGTCGCACGATTGATCTCATCGCCGAGCAAAAGCTGATGCTTCAAAATCGGACCCGGAACGAACTCAAATGCCGTCAGCCCACCGTTGAGAAACTGAGGCTCCTTCGTCCCCGTGATATCCGAGGGCATCAAGTCGGGCGTGAACTGAATGCGCCCAAATTCAAGATTCAAAATCCGAGACAAGCCTTTGACCAACTCCGTCTTTCCCTGCCCCGGATTGCCTTCCAGAAGCACATGCCCATCGCTGTAGAACGCGATGAGGCACAAGCGTGCCACGTCATCCAGCCCAAACATCGTTTGGCCGAAAATCTCGACGATGTCCTTGATGCAATCTCGAATCTGTTGAGGCTGCGAAAACATGGGGTGCTCGGCCGACATGCGGAATCCTCACGGAGAAGACAAAGGGCAAGAATGTTTCCGGCGGCAAGACAGCCAACAACGCCATCAGTCCGTTTGCGGGGCAACAATTGGACGCTCAATGGGTGTCTTTGCGTCCGACCTCGACGGATTTTGAAACTGCCGCCTCAGCCAAGGTGAAACGACCTGGAGAGGAGCCTGTTGAGCGTTCCGCATTGGTCCCTGTGCCACTGCGGAACGAGACGGCCCCTCGTCTGGGGCCAAGCCCGTTGTGCGATCGGGAATTTGAACAGGCTCGCCACCAATCTCTGTCCCTCCCGCAAAGCGAATCGCGCGAACCGCCCCTGTACCGGTTGGATTCGAGGCCGACTTGGGAACGCGCAATCCCTGACCCGACGGCGCTAGCTGCTGGCCAAGCGTCTGCGACCCCGGCTGTTGAGATCCCGGCTGTTGAGATCCCGGCTGTTGAGATCCCGGCTGTTGAGATCCCGGCTGTTGAGATCCCGGCTGTTGTGATCCCGGCTGTTGTGAACCCGACTGTTGCGATCCCGACTGTTGCGATCCCGACTGTTGCGATCCCGACTGTTGCGATCCCGACTGTTGCGATCCCGACT
>JBJXEX010000088.1:0-16449 GCA_046156195.1 Planctomycetaceae bacterium
ACGAGCGCCGCGACGAACAAAAAGTCCGAGTCAACTGGCAATTCACCACAGGCGATGCTCGAATCAAGCTCAAAAGACTCTATCCAGTCCTCGATCCCATCGTTTCAAAGTTGGTGGACCACTAGGACCACCATTCATAAAAAGCTGAATGGCCGACTTCGCCTGCGCCGGAAAATGCGTCGGCCGTGCCCGCAAATCGGTGGCCACACGCGGTTCGTTTGCGACCGAATCGCTGCCGAGGAGATGCAGCAACGCGGCTCCGTGCAGACCAGCCCCAACGCTGGCGAAGAAATTTCGGCGAGTGATGGGCAGCGCACTCTCGCTTTGCCTGAGCCACGAAGTGGCGGAGGAATTTAGCCGGGGGCGCAAGCCCCCGGTTGCCGACGAATCCAAACCGCAAAGCCCCGAAGGGGCGACGCCCGGTTGATCAATCGCGAACTGGCGTCGCCCCTTCGGGGCTTCAAGGTTTTTCGCGTGGTCTGTCCGGGGGCTTGCGCCCCCGGCTAAATTCCGTCGCCGCTTCGCGGCTGAAGACATGGCGGTTTCCACGCCCGCGCAACCCGTGACATCGGAATCCATTTCTCGGCTTTCTTCGCTGCGCACAACGCACCTCAATCCACATACAGGAACGACGCCGAGTTCATCATCGTGTGGCACAACGTAGCGAGAGCTTTTCGCGAAGCTTCGGCGGCGGGAACTTGTTTCGTCCATTGTTCGGTCAAGGAAGTCAGCGTCTGCAAACAGGCGGCGAGTTCTTCGTCGTTCGGCGGGCGAGTCAGTGCGATCCAATAGGCCCGCTGAACTTGAAGTTTCGGATCGTCGCCCGCTTCACGCTGCACTCGAACCGCGAATTGGCGAGCGAGTTCCCGGACGGCGGCATCATTCATCAGATGCAACGCTTGCGGAGCGACCAGGGACTCGGATCGCTGCAAGCAATTGGGATTCATCGCGGGGAGATCAAAACTCTCCAGCAACGAGGCCGGATGTTTGCGGAGTTGTTGCACATAGACACTGCGCCGCTTGCCGGAGAGCACCAGCCCATCCGGCCGCACTTGCACCGCGTCAGCCGGCCCGAATCGTGTTTCGTCGAGTTGCCCCGCCACAAGCAGCAACGAGTCGCGCAGCAGTTCGGCCTCCATGCGCCGCAACGGCATGTGTGAGAGCAGACGGTTGTCGGCGTCGGGAGGGAGAGGGGGAGAGGGGGAGAGAGGAAGAGGGGGAGACGGATCGGTGGCAGAGTTGTTTGTATTTCTCCCCCTCTCCCCCTCTCCCACTCCCCCCCTCTGTCCCCCCTGCCGGTAGACGTTCGACGTCATCATCAGCCGGTGCATTTCCTTCAGGCTCCAGCGCTGCCGAACAAATTCCTGGGCCAGCCAATCGAGCAGTTCGGGGTGCGAGGGCCGGTCGCCGGTCTTTCCGAAGTTGCCGACGCTCTTCACGAGACCTTGGCCGAAGTGATGCTTCCAAATTCGATTGACCATCACCCGCGCGGTCTGTCCGCCCGCGGCGGAATTCGGCTGCGTCAGCCAGCGAGCAAGCGCCAATCGCCGTCCCGTGGATTTCGCGTCGGGCCACGGTGGAACAATCTCGAACGGCGTTTGTTCATCCGTCAGCACAGCGGGTGGGCCAGGCATGACCAGCGCGCCGGAATTCTGATAGTCGCCGCGCCGGTAGATGTAAGTCGGCGACGGCTCGCCCCGATCCCAAAGGGCGAACAGACGGGTTTCCGGAGATCGCTTCGCGCCGAGCTCCAGGTGGCGTTCGCCGAAGCTTGCGCTCAACGCGCCGCCGTAGCCGATCAGTTGCGGTTTGAGCCAATCGTGTTCGTCGTAAGCTCCTTTGAAGATCGCGACCAAGCGGTAGTAATCGCGCTGCGGAATCGGATCGAACTTGTGGCTGTGACAACGAGCACACTTGAACGTCAGCCCCATCACGCCGGAACCGAGCACGTCCATCGAATCGGCCATGACTTCCAACCGGTCGGGAACAAAGCCGGTGAGGTTCGCCCACGTCGGATCAGGAGCCATGCGCAGGAACGCGGTCGCGACGAGATTGTCTTCGATCTCTTGAGTGATCTCCGGCGCGTGTTCGTAGTCGGCGAGATCGTCCCCCGCGAGTTGCTCCTGCAAGAATCGGTCATACGGTTTGTCGGCGTTGAACGAGCGGATGACATAATCGCGATACCGCCACACGGAGGGCCGAGGCAGATGCTGTTCGCGTCGTCCCTCGCAGTCGGCATAGCCGGCGACATCCAGCCAATGCCGGCCCCAACGCTCGCCGTAACGCGGCGAGGCGAGCAAGCGGTCGATCAGCTTCTCGTAGGCGCGCGGATCGTCGTCGGCCAAGAACGCTTCGGCTTCGGATGGTTCTGGCGGCAGGCCGGTCAGGTCGAAGGTCGCTCGCCGTAGCAGCGTCAGTCGATCGGCTTCTGGGGAGAGTGCGAGTTCTTTCTCCTCCAGTTTTTGGAGGATGAAGGCATCAATCGGGGTTAGCACGCGGGCCGCGTCCTCCACATTCGGAACGGCGATCGGACGCAGGCATTGAAAGGACCAGAACTCGCGATCCTCGGCTCGCACGAGCGGGTCGGCGGGTGTTCCCGCGACATCGGGGTCGTCGGCCACCTCCGGTGCGCCGAGCGCGATCCAACGGGTGAGCTTCTCGATCTCAGCCGGTTCCATCGGCTTGACCATTGCCTCGACCAATCGTTGCCGAGGAGGCATCTCTTCCCGTTGAAGACGCTTGAGGATCAGGCTCTCGTCCGGCTTGTCGGGGACGAAAGCCGGTCCCGATTTGCCGCCGCGCAACATTGCCGCGCGACTTCGCAGATCGAGTCCCCCCTCGCGCTTCTGCCGGCCGTGGCAGGCGGTGCAGCGCAGCAACAGGATCGGCACGATGTCGTGTTGAGTGACTTCTGATTTCGTTGCTGTCTCGTTTTCAAAACGAGCGCCGCCGTCGATCCAACGGCGGATGATTTCCACTTCGGATTTGGTCAACGGATTTTTCTTGTCCGGCGGCATCTCGCCGTCACGCACCAATTCATAAAGCCGACTCTTGGCCGACTGACTCGCCACAACGACCGGTCCCGACTCGCTCCCTTTCCGAATACCGGCCGGAGTGTGCAGAGCCAACTCCCCTTTGCGAACCTCCTCGCCGTGACATCGCCAGCACTTCGCCTGGAGGAGCGGTCGAACATCCTTGTCGAACGAGGGAGCAGGCACGGTTCCTGTCGGCTGCTCAGATGCAGCGGCGGCGTCGATCGGGAGACAACCGTTGCACCAATGGATGACGCACAACAGGAACAAGAGTGGCCAGCGTTTCATGGAAGCGTTGTCGGTGGCCACGCCAAGTTTTCTTGGACAAAGACAAAATCTGACAGAAAGAAGCGACAGAAAAAATAAGAAACACTCACTCGTTGGCGTTCGGCCATCACGGAAGTGATTCTTATTTTTTCTGCCCCCTTCTTTCTGTCAGCTCGAGTTACTTCGGCATCGGCAGAACGATCAGGGCATCCTCCGGGAAGGACGCTTCGCCGGATTTGCCGTTGATGAGGTACTGAATCTTCAATTGCTTCACGCTTCCTGGGGCCGGGTCGCCGCCGAAATTCGTGTTGTAGCTGGATGAAGCCAAGGTGATCAGCGGCAAGTCCCCCGCTTGTTTTCGGAGTACGGCGGTCACATCTTTTTGAGTCGCTCCGGCACCGTATTCAGCTTTGACGATCTCCAGCTTCACCTTGTCGAGGCCGGCGCTGTTGAGCAGCTCTTTGACATCGACCCCTTTGGCTCCGAGCTTCTGCGCGATGACCAGCGTGGCTTGAGTGGCTTCCTCTTTCAGTGCGGGAACCTTGATGGACTTGATCGCCAGCTTCAGCGTCTCGGTGCTCGGTTGGATTCGGAGCACATCGATGACCAGCTTCTGTTCGGCCGGTTGAGTTGCGAGGTCGAGCGCCTTCTGACACATCTCCGCTCGCTGTAGGTCAGGCATGGCGTATCGCCGCGCGAGAGCGATGTAGCCTTTGAGCGCACGGCTTCGGTATTGAGCGGACGGCCCCGTCTTCGCGTAATCGAGCAGCGCCGGCGCGTCTTCGACGGCGTTCCACTTGCCGAGCAATTTGCTGCCGGCGTCTTGAAGTAGGGGATTGTCACTCTTCGCCGCCGCGATGATGGTTTTCAGCGCCTTGCTTCCACCGACATCTCCGAGCGTCTCCAACAGAATCGTCTTCACCGCCGCTGGCGAGTCCTCCAGGGCTTTCGACAAGACTTCCGCACACGCTTCCCGATCGGGCATACGGATGCTCGCGGTTTTCAACGCCTGTTGAGCCACTTCGGCTTCGTCTGAGTTCTTCGGCTTGATCACCACCGCGATCAAGACGGGCAGACTTTTGAGTGCGACCGTTTCACCCAAAGCGATCAAGGCGGCGCTGCGAACATTCTTGTCGGAGTTGTCCAGGGCCTTGATGAGAGCGGGCGTGGCTTCGATGCGTCGCTGACCGACAAGCTCGATCAACAGCGGATAAGTTTTCCCTTTGGCGTTGGGGAGCATCGCGGCAATCTGTGCGTTGACTTTCTCGCCCGGAAGATCGGCGAGGGTCGCTTTCGCCGCGAGTGCCAAGTCTTCGTCAGCATCAACCGCCGTCTCCAACAAAGCGGGAACCGACGAAGCGTCACCAACTTGGCTGAGTGCTTTGATCGCCGCCAATCGCACCGGCTTCGGGCCACTGGCCGCGGCCTTCGACACGGCGGAGACGACGACGGTCTCCTTGCGATCGGCCATCGCCTGAATCAACAACGCCGCTCGTTCTGGCGTCAGCTTCTCCAACTCAGCCGCCAAGACTTTGTCGATTTCACCGCCAGGAAATTCGCGAGCAGTAAACAGGGCGAGTTCCACCATCTTCTTGTCGGTGGATCGGAATTGTTCGAGCAGCAACGGAATCCCTTCGTCCTTCCGGGCGAGAATCGCACCGCGCGTCGCTTCGACGATTCGCTGCTTGGGGAGATCTGCTTTACGGACTTCGTCGTACAGCGCGATTGCGTCGGCCGACTTTCCTGCCGAGAGCAGTTGCTCGGCACACAGCACGCAGCCCTCGGCAGCGGCCGATCGGACTGCGGCGGGACCGCTGGTCAACGCCGGTCGCAGTGACTTCGCGGCGGCATCGTTGCCGATCCGCCCCAAAGCAACCGCTGCGGCGGACGCGACTTCTTCATCCTTGTCGCTCAATCGCTTGGTCAAAACCTCGACCGCGTTCGCATCGCGGCGAACACCGATCGAATTGAGCACGCCAACCAACAGTCTGCCTTCGAGCGACTCGGAGGCTTTTCGCAACGCCTCATCGGGTGCTGTTCCGGGAATCGCTTCGAGCGCGATCCGCGACCACGAGGCCAATTGCGGATCAGAAAGCAGCTTCGCCAAATCGGCAACCGCCTCGCTGGACCCGTCGATCGCCAGCTTCTTGCAAGCAATCGCCTTGTCCTGGTGCGGGGCATCGGATCGCAGAACGGCGATCAGCTCCTTTTCTTTCTCCGGCGAGACTTTGAAACCGTCCGCCGCGCGGGCCGACGTAACAGCCGCCAACATCAAGGCGGCAACAAAAACAGAGCGAGTGAATCGTTGAGTGAATTGCATGATTTCGGTCCTGATCAATGAGGCCGGTGAGATTCCAACTAACCCGAAGCGTCAGCGAGGGCGGACGCTTCAGGCGGTGATGAACTTGAGGTCGAAGTTGATGTTGCAGTTGCTGGTCGGTGAAGCGTTCTCCCTCGCTGACGCTTCGGGTTACTTGCGGCGGTGCCGCGTTGAGCACCTACAGTCGCCACGGTTCGCGCAGCGCTTCGGATCGCATCCGGTTGGCTTGTTCGTCGTCGATGAACGTGTTGGTCTTGTTGTCGTACCGAACTTGTCGATCGAGATAGAGAGCGACGTTGGCCGCGTGGCAGGCGATATGGGCGTTGCAGGCCGCGAGAGCATTCGTCTTCGGCTGCGAGCGAGTCTTCACGCAGTCGAGGAAATCGCGAACGTGGAACGTCGCTGGGTAGCCGCCGATCTCCAGGACCGTTCGGCCAGCGAGCAGTGCCGGTGAGCTGAGCACCATCTTGCCGCTGTCACCCGCTTCGACCCAGCCGGTTTCTCCCTCGAACCGCACGGGGCACGAGCCGAGCGGAATCCAATCCTTCTCGCGAAGGATCAACTCGGTGCCGTTCTCATACTTCGCGACGAGGTGGCCGTCCTTCGGCGGGTTGTATTCAATCGGCGGCTCGCAATCTCCCATCGCCCACTGGCAGAGGTCCACGCAGTGCGAACCCCATTCGAGCACTCCGCCGCCGCTGAACGCGCCGACGAATCCGCCTCCCTTTTCAAAATTGAACCCGTTGAGCAGCGCCTTGTTGTACGGCCGCCACGCCGCCGGGCCGAGGTAGGTGTCAAAATCGACGACCTCTTTCTCCGGCTCCGGTTCGGCAGGTAGCCAACCGCTCATGATCGACTTCATTCCGGCCGGATGAGCGAACACTTTCGTCAGCTTGCCGAGCCGCCCCGTCCGAGCCAACTCACACGCAAAGGCGAAGTGCGGCAAGTTGCGCCGCTGAGTTCCCGCCTGAAAGATTCGCGCGGTGCGCTTGATCGTGTCCCGCAGGATCAAGCTCTGTTCGATGTTCTTTGTGCAAGGCTTCTCGCAGTAGATGTCTTTGCCCGCCTTCGCGGCGGCCATCGACATGGTGCAGTGCCAGTTCGGCCCGGTGGCGATCAGCACCGCGTCGATGTCATTGCGGTCGAGCAACTCGCGATAATCGCGATACATGTCGCAATTTTCGTTGCCGAACTTCGCATCGACCATCTTCTTGACCAACGTGCGACGCGACTCTTTCACATCGCAAACCGCCACGAACTGCACGTCGCTTTGCTCCAGGAAGCAAGTGAGGTCGTAAGTCCCTCGGTTTCCGATGCCGATGCCCCCGACGATGACTCGCTCGCTGGGAGCGACGGCCCCATCCAGTCCCAAGGCAGAACTGGGAATGATCGTCGGTGCCATCACAGCGGCACCCGCCGCCGAAAGTGCCGTCTTCAAAAACCGACGCCGAGGAAGCTGCGTTTCGTTGTTCGACATGATTACTCTCCTGATCGTGTTGCTCATCTCTCCGAGAGGACACCGCCCGCGCGACTGACTTGTCCCCGGCACGTTGGCAGCATAGCCCCGCGTCAATCGCCGTTCCACGCACTGCTGCAGGAGCCGGCATCCCTCGAAACGAACTCAGAGCCACCAGGAAACTCAAGATGACCAAACCCAACTTTCGTGAAGAGTTGCTTGCCTGCCTGGGGGGTGACTGGCCGAAGCCTTGTCCGTTGAACGTGGGACATCGCGAGTCGATTCAGAAGCCGGGCTATCGCATCGAGTCGATCTTCTACGATGCCGAGCCGAATGATCCGATCCCGGCGTTCTTGCTGATCCCGGACGGAGTCACCTCCGACAAACCGGCACCGGCCATCGCGGTCTGGCATCAGCACGCGGGGAATTGGAGCAAAGGCAAATCCGAACCGGCCGGCTTAATGGCGGACCCGATGCACCACACCGGCGCGGCGTTGGCTCGCGAGGGCTATGTCGTCTTGTGCCCAGACGCACTGTGCTTTGAAGAGCGGCGCGACCCGACCGGCAAGCTGAAAGACGGCAACTTTGAGCGATTCGAGTTCCTACGCTACGTCGTCGCCGGCAAGTGCATGGCCTGGAAAAACATTCTCGACATGCGCCGAGCCATCGACTTTCTCGTCAGCCGTCCGGAAGTGAAGGCCGACCGAATTGGCTGCTACGGACACTCAATGGGTTCGACGCATACCTGGCTGGTCGGGCCGTGGGAGCCGCGTCTGAAAGCGCTTGTCGGTAACTGCTGTCTGCCAACCTATGCCGCCATCCATCGCGAGCACATGCTGCACTGCTTCCCGAATTTCGTTCCTGGCCTCTTCGCTCATGGCGACACGCCGGATATCGCCGCTCTGATCGCTCCGCGACCGTTGCTGCTGAACTTCGGCGAGAAGGATGGAGGCAGCCCGATTGATTTCGTCCGCAAGGGAATCCAAACGATTGCCAACACCTACGCCTCAATGCACGCCGAGCGGAATTTCTCAGCCTTCATCGAAGAGGGAGTCGGCCACGTCCTGTCCGATGCGATGTGGCAACGGACGAAGGATTGGTTTGCGAAACATCTGCGGGCCGCGTGACTCCGAAAGAGAAAGTTGACACTCCACTGAGCAGGGTTAGAATCCTCGCCCAACCGCTCATCCCACCTGCTCTTCCCGCGGGCGAACCGAGTGGACATCCGCAAGACACGACAGTTCCCGCCACGGCTGTTGGGGATGTTCGCCCCGGAGTTTGCCAAGATCTCTCCTCCGCGTTGCCCCCTTCCACCGAGCCACTGTCGCGGAAAACCTGCGCGGAAAAACCTTCGCGAATGCTTGGCGTCCAGCGTCTGACCGAGTGGATTCTTAACCGGCCTTGTTCGGAGACTAACTATGTTATTGGGAATCGGGATGACCCCCTCCGGGTTATTGATTGCCGCGATTGTGGCCTTGCTGATGTTCGGCAGACGGCTGCCTGAAGTGATGCGTTCGCTCGGTAAGAGCGTGACGGAGTTCAAGAAAGGGATCAACGAAGTCAGCGACGATAATCCGCCGACCAAGTCGTAGATCCCGTTCACATCGAGAATAGAGCACATTGAGAATTGAGTTTGCAGGTCTCAGACCAGGAGTTTGTCATGTTTGGTATCGGTACCCCCGAGTTGATCATCGTCGCCATCGTCGGCCTGTTGTTGTTTGGCAAGCGTCTCCCGGAGGTCGCTCGCAACTTGGGCAAGGGAATCACCGAGTTCAAGAAAGGGGTGCGCGGCCTCGACGAAGACTCGGACACCTCCAGCTACTCCAGCAACTCGCGCCCCAGCAGCCGCCCGGTCGCCGAGGACCGGCCGGTGGAGACCACCGCTCCGAAATTCGAGCCACCCAAATTCGAGCCAAACGACACGAGTTCATCCGCAAGCTGAGCGATCCGCGACTTGTGCCCGGAATCTCACACGCCACCACAGTCCGACCTCTCACGAGGCCGGGCTGTTTCATTTGGTGGCGAACCTAACACGACTGCGCACCTTTGCTCGTAGTGACCCCATTTATGGGGTCGAGAGCGATCCAATCAATCGGGTCACTCCGAGCGATCGTGCGCACTAGAACTAAGAGCCGCGCCCGTCAGGAAGTGGTCGCCTCCAGGAAGATGCATCCGCTTTTTGACGGGCGCGGACTCTCCAAATGTGCCGGCGGGAAATTACGAGACCGCCCTGCTCATCGGAAATTCAAATCGTGACTTCGCCGGGTACAGCTCGGCCAGCAGTGACTTCATCGCTTCGGTCAGTCCTTGATCATCATGAAACAGGAAACGCCGGCCATGCAATCGAGCCTGGATTTGCTCGGCGGTGGCCGCGTCGGCGGCCTTGGTGAACCCGACCCGGTGATCGGCGGCCAAGCCAGCGGGATGGGAGGCGTCCGCCAGGATGTTGCCATAGGCGGTTCGCAAGCAGACGCCGTGATACCGGTGCTGAGCCGCTTGCTCGGTGTTGATGAATCGCGCGGCCACCTCGCGAAACTTGGATCGCGTCAGCCGGATCGGCGCGTGGCACTCGTAATTGCGGCCACAGAAACCCAGAAACTTCAGCAGGTCGTAGGTCCGCCACAGCATCGACTGCCACGGGTTGTGGCTACGAACTTTGACCAGGTCCAAGTCCTCGACCAGGAATGGCCCGAACTCGTCGAGCGTGACGGAACGCAACAGATAGTTGTCATCCTGAGCCAGAATGTAATCCTCGGTCAGCCCTGCGAGTTGATCGTTGAGCACCCGCACCGCCGCTGATTCCACAAAGACACCCGGCCGAAACAGCGTCGGCTCCGGGACATGCCGCACGCTCGTCGGGTCGATGTACTCCGGCAGATGCCCGACGATCCACACCGTGCCAAGCTGCGGAAAAAATCGCTCGAACGACCGCAGCGAATACTTCAGCTCCTGATCCCACTTTGACTTCGCCAGCAGGTAGACCACGTCGTACTTCGGCGGCGGCAGATGGCGACTGTCCGCTTCGTAGATGCAGGGATCGGGAAACCGTTCGGCCAAGAACTGCCGCAGGTCGCCGCTGAATCCCTTCTCGTTGAAGTACAAAAACCGCTTCCCCTGCGTCTGCGCCACGATCTCGTCGTACCGTGGCGGCTTGGCGGTGAAGCCCACCGTCAGGTTCTCTTCATCCCGCCGCGTGATCGCGAAGTCCTCATTCCGCAGCGCGTGATTGAGAATCGCCGTGGGTCCGAGCAACCCGCCAAAGCGCTCTTCCGACATCTCCCCGCGCAGCGCGGCCCACGCCGCGAACAACCGCCGCTTGGTCATGTGCCGAGGCGTCAGCGTTTCAAAGTTGTAGGTCGGAGACCCTGCCGCTTTCAGCCAGTCGTAGGTCCGCCAAAGCTGCTCTTTCCACTTGCCGGTTCCGCGCTCGCGGCATTCCGCCAGGTTCTCGACATAGCGATTCCGCCGAGCCACGTCAGCGGAAACATCTCCCAGCAGGACGTGATCGTCGTGGAAGATCAAGAACTCAAAATCCAACTCCGGCCACAGCGCCAGCAGACAAGCCTGCAACAACCAATTCTCGACCGGCACCCGATACCCGCCGACCCACGCGACGGCCTCCCAAGGCACATGCTCAATCACCGACCGATCATCACTCAAAAACCCCGGCCGATCCCCAAACACAAACACCTTCCGAACCCACGGCAAATGCTTCGCCACGCTCCGCAGCGAATACCGCAGTTCCAGGTCATCACCCTCGCTGTGACGGAAAACATACACCACATCCATCAGGCCACCGCTATCGTGAACCACTGCGATCAAAGCTTGACTACTTTGAATTCCCCTTTTTCCGCCCGTTCATAGCTTTACTGGCTCTTTACTGGTCAAGTTCAAGGAGTTCTTTAACCTCACGAAAGTATCGCGCAACGTCAACACTCCAATAGTTATAATTCCCATCTCCGTCCATATCGCGCGATCTCATTGCCAATCTCTGCGTCGCATCGTCATAGTCAATCGCCACATGTGAGCCCATTAGGAATTCGACTGACTGTGCAGAATCGACGAACCATGTACCGCGGGAAAAATGACTCAGGCAAAGAATCCGATCACTGATTGGAAAGCCCAACAACCCCGTACCCGTTGCGCTCGTTTCGTATGACAGCGGTGTGCGGCGGCCGAGCTGTGAGATCGTCCACTGCGATCTAGCAGTATCACCGTCCCCGACTACCGCGTGACGAATCCGAAACGACTGATGACGCCGATACCAAGCGACTATTTCCGGGAATTCGGCGATGGGTCTTTTGCGCCGTGCCGGCATAACAATGCAATATGGCTGAGTTGTTTCTGGGTCTGGCAACGGGGTATTCCCGCCAGCGATATCACGGCTTTCCGCAAGCAAAAGAACCTGTCTTTGCGGAAACCACCGAAGTGCCTCCACATGCCGTTCTGCGCCTACCGGGCTGACAGTTATTACGTCGAACTTCCGAGTAACCGTGTCGTACTCGACAACCAACGTCGTTGCTGTGATGCCTCGGTCGGGAGGAGCATTGGGAAAGGTGGATGGGCCGACCAAATTCAGCACACATTTCGTCGGACTCACCGCAGCCACAAGCTTTGGATACGCCACTTGCACTCCCTCAGCGACAAGTCCGCCTTTGTCGTCGTGAACACCAGTCGGCCCGAGTGAGAGTAGAAGACGCCGTCCGCGATCTGGTACGGTCTGATAGACCCATCCAAATTCGCAAGCCTGAAACGAACCGCGAACGTGGAAAAGGAAGGGACCGGCGTCACCGTTGGCCGTCACACGATCGAGGTGGCCATCGGCAATCGGATTCACGGACTCTGAGATATCACGTCGCCACATCTTGTGGGTGTCGGGCACCCTCTGCGCATAGAGTGGTGCGACCACTATCGTATTAACCACTACAATGCATAGCACGGCATGTGAAATGTGCATCAATAGCCTCCTGCCGGCGCATTGGTATCGTAATAGGTTCGAAATGCCCCCGCCCGAACTATGCCGTCGGCGCTCATGTATGGCATCCCTGATGAATGATTACCGGTTGTGTGCCATTCATTGGGACTCGTAGTCTGCACTCGTCCGCCGTAAACTCCTCCACCTCCGATCACCTCAGACCAAAGACGGTGAGCAACAGCTAGCGCCTCGAAAACGTCGCGTTGGCTACCGCGACCGTTAGCACGCGTCGGCGAGGCAAGGTCTACACGATAATCGTCATTCGGATCGTAACCGCCGACGCCAGTTACCATTCCTCCATAATATTGTTGGCTACTGCGAATACCATTGACGAACGACGCGAACGGGTCCGCACGCCAATCTTGTGAAAGCGATGAAACGCTCATCTTTAGATCGTTCACGTCGCTGGCGTCGATCATCATTGCTTTCCAGTCAAGTCTGAATCCTGGCTGAAAGATTGCCATTTGAGCTGTCTGGGAAGCCGCAAACACTAGCCCCTGAAACCCAGGGGAGATTCCTTTGACGCGAGCATCATTAAATTGTAAGACACCATAACTGTTCTCGCTTGGAACACTGGCCATTGCGAGCACCTTGTTATTGGATTCGACTAGAGCCAGTTGTGTGAGAAAGGCTTTCCAGAAGGTTAGAGGAACGTCTGGCAAGTCAGCTTGTGCCTTGTGCGTGTTTCCTTCAATCTGGACCGCTGCGTCAATCAGCACGTCGATGTGCGCTTGGGTGATTGGCTTCGGCCAGTCGGTTAGGGAAGCATGGGTTCCCGCGAACGTATTCCAGCGTTGTGTTATCTGAGCCCGTGTGCTGGCAGCAATAACGTCGTCAATCTGTGTTTCCACACTCGGTAAACGTGGATTGCCGCCTTTCACTGCGACGTTGAACTGTTGAATTGGTTCGCCTGCGGCTCTTCTGCCAAGAAGCTCAACGAGGCTTGGTATCGCTCCGCGGTAAACTGTGAAAAAGCCCGATTGCTTTACTGGGCGCGTTCCACCATCGAGGTTGAAAATTACTTTTCGCATTCCGGTGGCCGCGTTTGCGGCGGTGGAAATCGTCCCGGAAATTGTATTGCCGGCGATTACGATGCTGCCTGGGGTTACAGTGATTCCCGCACCGTCAAATGAAAACGAGTCGCCTGCCTTAAACGGCTGCCCAGGTTTCGTGAAGGAGACCTTTTGGTTTTGGAACCCCGGTACCGATAGTTGGTCGTTGATAGTCACCACCGCTACTTTTTTCGTTTGAGTGGCACCGGCCTGTACTGCTTGGATCGTTGTGGCACTTGAAGCAACGACTTGAGAGGCCGCTGATTCATTTCCCGCATCGAGATGTTCGGTCGCGTTGGTCCAATTAAATGTGACCGCATTTGTACCGGTCCATGCAGTCTTAAGCGCAATGTAACTGTCTTCAGGCACCAAGAGTTCGTACTCATCTTCATTGATCGGGTAGGCGAACTCCGCAGACTCAATCGATACCCAACCGGCCGAAGATAGGTCACTGAGAACCGGTGGACTGGGTTCGTCTTCGTCCGGGAGCAATAGTCCGACGTAAAGCTGCAGCGCGTCATAATCATTGATAGTGACTTCGCCTTGGCTGTCGTTGATTGTCGCACCCGCGGCCCCAAGCAGATCGACAAGGAATGTTTTTGCCGGTTCGTCGACAAAATCATCAATGATCTGGACGGGAAGATCAGCGTCTATCGCACCCGCTGCGAATGTCACGGTGCCAGACATCACTGGAAAATAGTCGGACGATGGTGAGGCGGTTCCACCTCCGGTGGAGTAAGTCAATGAAATTGTAAAAGGACTCGAATGTGAAAGATGGGCCTGAATTTGCGCGACACCAACGTCTTCGCTTACCATCGAGTCATCAATTGAAATCGTGGGTTCGTTGTCGTAGATCGTGCCCTTGGCGGTGCCACTCAACGCGGAAATGCTGGCACCGCCTGCTCCGGAAAGTGACACTTTGAACTTCTCGTAGAATTCGACCAGAGCGTCATCGACGATCGGAATCAGAATTGTCTTGGTGGTATCACCGGGAGCGAACGTGACGGTTCCGGCGGGACCGTAATCGGTCGTGGCCGCTCGGTTGGCGAGGGGTTGGCTGATGTCGACGCTCGCCGCGTAATTGACGGTCACGATTTGGGACGAGGCGCGACTGAGCGTTACTTGCAAACTAACGTGGCCGGAGCCGGAACCAGACCCTGAGCCGTAGCCAAAGGTCCATTCGGTGCCGGAACCGTCGGCGATGGAGATTTCAGGCTCGTTGTCTTCAATGGCCCCCATCCCGGCCGAGTCGCTGATTGTCGCACCGACCGCGTTCGTCAAATCGACGGAGAAGATCTCGGCCCCGCCAAGCTCAACATCGGCGTCGTCGATGATCGGGATGCTGATCGTCTGGGTCGTTACGCCCGGCGCGAAGGTCAAGGTGGTCGTGGGCGCGCCCGTGTAGTCGCTGCCGTCGATCGCCGTTCCGTCGAATGTGCTGTAATCGACGCTGACAGTGTTGGTGGAAGCGTGGCTGAGCGTCACGGTGAATTCCGCCGTGACTGAGCCTGAGCCGGAGCCTTCGGAGCCGTTCCAGTCCGAGATGGAGATTTCGGGTTCGTTGTCGTAGATCGTGCCGTCACCGGAACCGTCTCCAATGGTCGCACCGACGGCATTCGACAAATTGACCGAGAAGGTCTGTGCAGTCGGCTCGACATCCGCGTCGTCGATGATCGGGATGCTGACCGTCTGGGTCGTGTCGCCCGGCGCGAAGGTCAAGGTGGTCGTGGCCGCGCCCGTGTAGTCGCTGCCGTCGGTCGCCGTCCCATCGAAAGTGAAGTAATCGACGCTGACGGTATTGGTCGAAGCTCGGCTGAGCGTCACAGTGAATTCCGCCGTGACCGAGCCGGAACCGGAGCCTTCGGGACCGCTCCAGTCCGAGATCGAGATTTCGGGTTCGTTGTCGTAGATCGTGCCGTCCGCTGTGAGGTCGCCAGGATTTGTCCCGGAGGCGCTCACCGTCAGAGTGAAGGTCTCGGGCGATTCGACGAGCGCGTCGTCGTTCAGCGGGACTTGGATCATCTCGGACGTTGCGTTGGCGGCTATGGTGACCGAACCGGTCAAGCCTGTGGTGGGGAAGTCGGCGGCTGCCGCTGTGTTTCCCGACGGGAAGCTCACGGTCCAGTTCACCGTGGTCGCCGTGGCGACGGACGAACTCAAATTGACACTGAACCAAGCGGTGCCGCCGCCGGAGCCAGAGCCTTCCGATCCGCCACCGTCGGAGACATTCAGCGTCGGTGTCCCGGCACCGCTGCCGCTTCCAGACATCGCGATATCGTCGTTCTGAATCGTGCCCACTCCCACTCCTGATCCCGAACCGAAAGTCACATCGACAGGCAGGCCGGAGAGAGTCAGCGTGAAGGTCTCGTCTGGCTCAACGAGCGTGTCGTTCTGAATGGGGACCGTGACAAATTGCGATGTCATGATGTCACCCGCAATGAAGGTCAACATGCCGGACGTCGCGGTGTAATCTGAACCGGCGACAGCGCCGGTCACAGGCGGGCCATCTGCGGTGTTGTAGTTGATGGTGAACGTGCTCGTCGGAACGGCGGACAGCATGACGGTGAAGCTGATCGTGGACATCGACTCGTTCTGACTGGAACTCAAAACAGAGACTGTCAGCGGTGGCGGCGTACTGAACGCCTCGAAGGTCGGTGGCGAGCCGCCGGCAAAACCATCTCCCGCATCCTCACCGGAATCCAAGATCGCTGGCGGCGAGGCGGGGGCGGGATGCCAACCAGAGTCCTGAACGATGTCGTCGGGCGTGTTGCCCGCGATGTTGTCCATGCCGTTGCCGCCACGCAGGGTGTCGCGTCCGTCGCCACCTTCCAGCCAGTCGATCCCGTTGTCGCCGTTCAATCGGTCGATACCGGCGTTGCCGAAGAGCGAATCATCGCCTGCTTGGCCGATGATCGTGTCCTGGCCGTTGCCTCCTTCCAGCGAGTCATTGCTGGCACCGCCGTTGAGACGATCGTTTCCGTCGCCGCCGAGGACAATGTCATCACCAACGCGGCCCAGCAGATAGTCGTTGCCTGTGCCGCCGAAGAGGAGATCCGTGACAGCGCTGCCCCAGATGGTGTCATTGCCCGCGCCGCCCCAAATCGTCGTCCCCGCCAACTGCGGGAAGCGCGCGGCGGTCACGCTCGAAAGATCAATCCGGTTGGCCCCGGACGATTCCTGATCCGCGTCCACGACGATCTTGGTGACTTGAGACGCGGGAACGGTTCCGAGGTCGGCGGCACGACCGTTGAACTTCACGACCGCCTGCCCGTGCGACGCCGAAACTTGGACACGGTCATTGCCGGTGACTTCGATCGACAATTGACCGTCAACGAAACTGGTGGAAG
>JBJXEX010000097.1:0-41421 GCA_046156195.1 Planctomycetaceae bacterium
TGTTGCCCCGCACGAAGTGGATGATCACAAGCACGACGCCCGCAATGACACAAAGTACGGCGACGAGTCCTTGCCCGAAGCGTTGGCCACGAGCTGCCTCGGAGTTTCCCACGATGGGAAAAACAAAGCCTGCCACCATATTGGTCAGCGGGCCAACGAGCATGAGGAACACGCCCTTCATCCACAGGGGCAAGCTCATGAATCCTTCAGGTTTCTTCTTCATGGTGTTCGTCTCAAGAATCCAGGGAACGAATTGTTGACCTGACTTTCGATGCCGACTTGAAAGCACTGTTGGGAGTGGGTGCATGTGCTAAACAGGATACCCAGCATTGAGCGAACATGCCTCCGGATTGCTGGCTCCAACTGCGAAAGGTGTCCGCCGATGTGGAGTCGCCGGCTCGTTCCAATTGGAGCGCGAGGTATTCGCCAATGAGCGGCAGTGATGGGTAGACCTCATATCGAGCCGACATCTGGCAGTTCACAAATCCGGCCGAAGTGAGGTGGGTACCGAGTTTGCGGCCGACATTCACATCGCCACCGTTGCGAGATTGCAGGGTCGTGTACGCGGCCACCGCCGCCGTGAGCGCCTCCGATGGGGGTGCCAAGACGAAGCCCGACCAATCGGGACTGCTGACTCCGATCACTCCGCCCGGCTTGAGCACGCGGAGCATCTCGCGCAGGGCGCGCACCGGATCGGTCAGGTGCTCCAACAACGCATTGCTGAAGACGCAGTCAAAACTCGCGTCCTCAAACGGAAGCGAGTCGCAATCGGCCGTTTGAAATGTCGCATTGAGAATGCCGTGCTCTTTCACGCTTTTGTTCGCACGATCAATCTGAGACTCGCCGAAGTCGATGCCCACAACACGCCCTTCGCCGATGCGGTTCGCAATGCTCAGAGTGATTGAACCCGGACCGCAACCGCAGTCGAGCACCGCAACTCCCGGAGTCAGGTACGGCAGGAAGAACTCGCCATGCGATTCGATCGTGCGCCGAGCCATGAACTCGGTCGCGTTCTGCGAATGGCCTGGAGTGTAAGTCGCAGGTTTCATTTTGAGTGTTCGCGACATAGCAACGACTACAACGTCTTCAGGTATTCCAGCACGGCCTGTCGTTGATCCGGCGTCAGCTTGTCGCCGAAGGTGTGGCCCTGATTGCCTCGTCCGGGAAGTGACGTGTTGGTGATTCGCCGTTGTTCGTGCGCTGCAGTTTTCTTCGCGGAATCCGGTTCGAGTCGTGTGATCTTCCAGCCGACTCGTTGCTGGTCGTAGGCCGCCTCGTCGGTTTCGAACGAGCGGGTGAAAATCGCCGGGCGCGACTGGGAGTCGAGCACGTCGGCAATCGTTGGGACGCTGGCGTTGTGGAAGTACGGCGCGGTGGCCCAGACGCCGTCGAGCGGCGGGGCCTGATAGCCGCCGTGATTCAGCATTTGGTAGGGCTCGCCGTTGGGGCCGGTGTCGCGATACAGCCAGCTCGCCTTGTAGTAGTCGAGGTCCGAACTGCCATCGAACGTGGCGAGCGCGGGATCGGTGCCGACTTCGTCCACCGGGACGATCCGGTTCGGGTAGTTCCGGTCGGCTCCGTAAGTTCCGTGGCACTCGGCGCAGTTCTTCACGAAGAGCGGCTCGCCTCGCGCGGCCAGCGCGCGGTCGATCGGAAACGGATACTTCGGCGCTGCGAGCGTCAGCAGGTACTCGCGGATATCCGCCAGGACCGCTTCCTGTTGTTTGATGAACTCCGCTCCGTTGTTCGGTGCCAGAAAGAACGAGACGCCGGATCGAACCGAACGCGTGTCGGTCATCCCGCCGTGATACATCGTCTTCTTGAACTTCAGGAGCCACCAAGCCGGGAGGTCATGGCAGAGCTGATCGCTGAACTTCAGCTTCCGCATCGGTGCGAGATTCATTTCGGCATCGCGAAACTGCAGCAGGTAGGTCGTGCCGGCACCGGCTTCGATGATGCCGCGCCCGTTGCCCATCTTGAACGGCAGCTTGATCGGCAGCAGTTCGCGAGCCGCCAGGTCTTCCTGCAACGACTGAAAATCGAGCGACGCATTCCCCAGCCCGATCACGGTCTGCCCGGCGATCCGCCCCGCATGGCACAGCAGGCAATTGTTGCTGAGCACTGGGCCAACCACCGTTTTCATTTCGTTGAGACCAAGCGGAAACCGATCGTCGCGGCGCGTTGACGGCAGCAGCCCGTAGCGATCCTGGACCCGTTGGTCGAAATCTTGCGGCCGCTCGGCGAGATCCCATTGTTTCCAAATCGTGTTCCACGAGTTGACCGACATGCTCAACGGACTCGCCACCGACCAGACCGCTTCTTTGCCGCGCTCGGCCGATGGCGCTCGGATCTCCTCAGCGGTAACAGCGGGCGCGACGCAACAGGCCAGTGCGATGAGTGTCGCGGTCAATTTGTTGACGCCCATGATCTCATCCTCCTTTGCCTGTTGTCTCACTGGTCGGCTTTCCTGCGGAATCACGTCCGCGTTTGCTGGTCATTGTGGGAATTCGTCAGGTCACGGGCAGCGTTTTCGCTTCGACGCCTTTTCGATATAGGGGATCGCGTCGGGTGTCTTGCAGGTCGTCTCGCCGTGGTCGACCTCGACCTTGCCGATGCGCTGGGCCGCCTCGATCGCCTGTTGGCGGAGCGTCGGCTTGAAGACCCCGATCGAGATCAGTGCGACGTTCATCGCGTACCGCGCCCAGTTCGGCGAGCGGTGGATCTGCTTCTCGATCGTCGCCAACACCCGTTTGGCGTCCGCGTCGCTGATCGAGTCGGGATCGTCCTTCAAGCGGACGCCGAGAATTCCGTAACCCGCCTCGCGAGTGAACTCGTCCGGCGACTTCATCCAGGCGCGCATCGTCTCTTCCGCAATCGGACTGCGGGCCAGCAGGCCGGACAGATAACAACCGACGAAGTGGACCGGCCCGTCCTCAAGCAGGCGGTCCGCGTCGGCCCGAGTCAACTTCTCCGGGTCGGCGATCAGCAGCGCCAGGACGCGCGCCTCGGCGTTCCCCGTCTTCCAAAGCTCCATCGCGAGCGCGTGATCGACCTTGATCTTCTTCTGCAGCTTGGCGATCTCCGAGGTCAGCACGCCGAAGACGTTGTCCCCCGATCCGTGCCGCCGATAGATCGCAGCCGTCTGCGGTTTCCCAAGCTTCTTGAGCGTCGCCAGAATTTCCTGGGCGTTCATTGGTTCTACCTCATGGATGTTGACGGCAGTTGAAAATGGCGGCGCTGAGCGGCTGATTTGGTTTCATTGTGCTTGAATCACCAATTCGGGGCGAGCGTTGCGAAGCTGTTCGATTCCGGCGGGAGTGATCCCCTTGATGCCGCTGAGCCACAGCTTCTTCAGTGACTTCGAGGTCGCCAACGACTGAAGACCAGCATCGGTGACCTGAGCGCTGCCGAGCTTGAACTCTTCCAGCATTGGCATCTGAGCCACCAGCGGCATCGAATCGTCGGTCACGGTCGGGGCGTGCGAAACGTCGAGCCGGCGGAGCGTGGCGATCTTGGCCGCGTGGGCGAGACCGCTGGGTGTCGCCTGGTTGTCGAGCAAGGCGAGGTCTTCGAGTGGCAACTTCGTCAACGCGGCGACGGCTTCGCCAGAACTCGCCTTGTCGGCACTGCCGATGCCGCAGCGTTTCAGTTGCGTTTGGCTTTTCAGATGAGCGGCTCCCTCATCGGTGAACCGAGTATGCGCGAACCACAGTCGGTCAGAAATCGGAACCTGCGAGATCGCTTGCAGCCCGGCATCGTTGAGCGGAGTGAAATGAAAGTTGACGCTCTCCAACTTGCGAAGAGACTTCAGATGGACGAATCCGGTGCCGGTACATTGCGTCGAGGCCAGCCCCAAGATCCGCAATTCGGTCAGGCCACCGAGATGCCTCAGCGCGTCATCGCTGACGGGAGTTAAGGTCAGGTTGAGTTCCCGCAGGCTGGCGAGCGCGGCGATGTGCTGCAAGCCTTCACCTTGAATCACGCAGTTCGCCAGATCGAGCCGCCGCAGAGTCGTCAGCCCCGACAGTCGCTTCAGCCACTCGTCGGTGACCCGTTCGTTTCTCCCCCCTTTGCCCTTGAGCGGATTGTTGCCGTTGTAGAGGTCAATCGCGGCCGGCACATCGAAGATCTCCGTGCCGCTGTCGCCAGTCGCGAGATAAAGCCACTGCGGGCCGCTCGGCGTGCAGATCAGCTTGCCGCCGATCTCCTTGATCTCGGCTTCCAACGCGAGAGTACCGCGACGCACCTTCGCCGCTTGTTCGATCTCCGGCAGCAGTGCGACGAGTTTGCTTTGCAGGTTCTTGTCGGACACTTTCGCGATGAGCGCCGAGCGATCAACCGCTGCCTCAATCGAAAGAATCTGAGCCAACAGCGCTCTGTCCGCGGGAGCCGTCGTCAGTTGTGCGAGGACGCCGTCCAGATATTGCTTCACTTCGGGATCGAGCTTCTCGAACCCGGCGGCTGACGGTGCTTGCCCCAGTGCGCGCCGCATGGCGTTGTGCGCGAGATACTTGCCGTGGCTGTGAGTCAGATGAATGTTGTCGCGATACAGCTCGACAACATTCTTGAACGGCGCTCGGTTCGCGGCGATGTCATCGGCGATCGCCGCCAGCAGGTTCTGCACGAGCGTCTGACGCAGCTCTCGTCCCGGATGCAGCCGACGCAACTCGGCGACTAACGCGCGGAAGTAACCCGGACTGTGCGTCATCTGCTCTGGCGGCGCGTAGCTCTCGAATTCGGCCGCACGCTGAGCATGCCAGGCCCAGCCCGAATGAATGACGAACACCGCTTTGGGTTGCAGCTTCATCCAAGCCGAAATCGTTTCGACATCCTGCGCCAAGGTCGAGCCATAGTGCGGCTGCACAGAGACGACATCGTATTGCCGATCCCGAAGAGCCGCCGGCCAGAGCGTGGATTCTTTCACACACGGCTTTTCCGGATTGGCGTGGATGAACGGCAGGTGGACTCCACAATCGACGTGCCACTGCACATCACCAGACAACAGCGGCGGCACAGTGTCCCAAGTCAGCGAGTTGCCGATCAGATAACAGCGGGTTGCTGGCGGTTCTTGCGTGTGTCCGTTGGCGCTCATTGCGAAAACAAGAATCGCACACGATCGCAAGATCCTCAGAAGATTCGTCATCGTCTTTCTCCGGTTGTGAATCAGGGGCTGCCATTTCCATTCAATCGCCACGCCACTCGCCCTTCCAGATTGGGCCGAGGAATCGTTTGTCGTTGGTGCGATACAGCGCGATTGAAAATTCTGTGTCGGCGAGAAACTTTCGATACGCCTCGTCGTCACGAGCGAAGGTCGAGGTCGCTGCATTGTCCAGCAGACCGGCTTGGCGCAGGTCGTGGTGCAACACGATGAGGTTTTCGCCAAACATCTCCAGGCGGTGGCGTTGCGATTCCGTTTCGGTCTTGGCGAGGGCAGCGAGATAGAGTCGCTCCATGTTCGCGAAGACCGGAGCATGCACGGCGGAGATGAGTTCGTGGTTCACTTCGTAGTTCTGGCCGCGATAGACGGGTGACTCGCGTCCCTTGTAGGCCATCATCCGCGTTTCCAGCAGTTGATTGAGTTTGTCCATCGACTCCCAGCCGGGGCCGTAGGCGCGTTGCAACCACTCGCGATAAAGCTGATCGACATCGACGCGCGGGTTCCACATCTGCTTGGCGAGGATGTAATTCGTCGGCGCGCCGTAGCCCCAGGCTCCGAGTCCGACCATGTTGGCGGCTCTCGCGCCGGCCTTGTGTGCGGTCGGCAGTTCCAGCTTCAGGATGTCGCGGCCGACCGGCAGCGGAGCGCCGTTGAACGACCGCATCCAGGTCGAGTAGTTGTGATACGCGAAGTTCGACGTGACCGCGCGCCAGCCCTCGGCCACGCGCTGGAACTCGTCGCGATAGACCGGCTTCGCCAATCCCCAGCCGTAGTAATTGAGCGGTGCCCAATCGAGCCACAAGTTGGCCGCGAGTTTTTCGTTCGGCGGCGTCGGCGGATACATGTAGTTGTAATAGACCAGCCCGCAGACCAGCCGCTGCGGATGCTTCACCGCTACTCGGCGAGCGACGTCGTCATAGAACCGCACCATCAACGCCGAGTACGACGGTCTGCCGTGCGGGTCTTTCGCGATGAGCGGCAGACACTTTTCACACTGACAAAAGTCGCCCCCGTCACTCGCCGAGATCGACGCACATCGTCGTTCCGGATACTTGTCCAAAATGGCAATCACGCTGGCCGCAAATGCTTCGACGAGTGCCGGCTCATTCGTGCAGAACTTGATCGACTTGTGATTCGCAAAGCGGCGCGGACGGCCCCAATCGTCTTTCGCGAGCCATTCGGGATGAGCCTCCGCTTGCTCGCGCGAGATGTAGTCGTCCCACGCATGTCCCGCCGACAGCTTCCAGCCATCGAGCGTCGAGGGAATCTTCTGCCGCTGCAGCCACAGCTTCGGAGCGGACGGCTGCTTGTCCTCTTTTGGCCGCCGATCCTGCACGTCTTGGATCACTCGCGCGAAGAATGCCGGACTCTGCCGCACATCCAAACGAGGCACGCTGAGCGTCGCATGATGCGGAATGTCCTCACCCCACTCGCCCGGCAGCAGCCAGCGCACGCCGAGTGTTTCGAGAAACTCATAAGCCCCATACAGCGTGCCGCGACTGCTCCAATTCGGCACGTCTGGCTTGTCTTTGCCCACGATGAAGAGGCTCTCGCCGACGGTGCGCAGAACAAAACTGTCGTCCGCCGCATCTGCTGCGAACGTGACTCCGGCTTTGCGCGCCGACTCGTTGTCGCCGAGGCAAATCATGCGCTCCGTTGGCTCGCGCGAGATCGGCAATTCAACGCCGGTCGAAACCTTCAACACGCGCTGCACTTCTTTCGCCGAGTCCCGCACCCAGACGACCGCAGCCGGATCACAATAGATGACGTAGCCGCTCTTCCCGTCCGGCACGATTCGCAGTCCGTCGGCGGTCTGAGCCTCGGCAGCTCGCGCGAACAAGACAAACAACAGCAGGGCAATGATTCGTTTCGTGTCCGTCGTAGCCACGCTCGCCAGAGCGTGGGAGATGCGCGAGTTCGCCCACGCTCTGGCGAGCGTGGCTACAACGATTTTCTGTGTCATCGTTTCACCTTTCTGAAAGTGCTGGCTCTCGAACACCAGCCGTCGATCGACTTCCCTGCCAAGTCCCCGATGTCCTCCGTCAACAGCATGATGCGGCAATGTGATTTCGGAAAGATGCCCACAGACGGTCATCGTGCCCGCGCGGGTTTTTGGATGCGGGCGCTTCGCCGGTTTAACACACTGGCGATCGACGAACGCATGATAGAAGGTTTGCAACTGTTTGATCGTTGTCTGAGCCTGATGCGCGACGGCATCACCGCAAAGACATCGAAGACCTGAACGGCGTGCTCGCGGTCTCCGGCGGCCAACTCGACGGGGAATACAACCAGAGATGGCCCAGCCAGCACGGCTCGCTCATCGCCGAGTTCCAACTCACCGCCACCGAAGAAATCAAAGCCTGGGTGCTGAGCTTCGGAGCCAAAGCCGAAGTGCTCGAACCGCCGTCGTTGCGGGAAGAGATGGCGCGTGACCTGGCGCAGTCTCTCGTTGCGCATCAGAAACGACCGGAACCAGTGCCTGGCATCAAATCACGACAGCGGAGGTCGCCGAAATGAAGTTACCGTCGTATCTCGTTCCGCTCTGGGCGAAGTGGGAGGCTGAGCCGTCGGCGTTGAAGATTCCATTCCGCATGGTGAGATCTCAGCCGTTGAATTGTCGCGGTTGCTGAAGCATGTCTTCGTGCGGCTGTTTGGGCTGGCTCAGAAGACGGTCATCATCGACGAGGTCCATGCTTACAACGCTTACATGAGCGTCTTGCTGGAACATCTGCTGCGTTGGTTGCAGAGCCTCGGCACATCGGTCGTGTTGTTGTCGGCGACGTTGCCGAAGTCGCGGCGCGAAGCACTGCTCGCGGCGTATCGCGGTGATGATCCGAGTAGCCGAACTCGTGAGAGTTCGGACCGAAGTCTCACGAGTTCGGATACTTCGACAGAAGCCTCGACTTACCCGCGCCTGTCATGGCTCGACGAGCGGGGCTTGATTCAAACACGCGGCTTCAATGCCTCGAAACAATTCGCGTTGCGGGCCGAGTTCCAACCGAACGAAGTCGCTGATTGGGGGCCGATGTTGCGAGCGGCCTTGAATCACGGCGGCGGCGGCGCGGCGGTCATCTGCAACACGGTGACTCGTGCCCAAGAGGTCTTCCGCGAGTTGCAGCCGCTGTTTGAAGTGGATCTCGTACTGCAACGCTCGCAAAGCTCCGAGCGGAGCGGAACAAAGCGGAGCAAGAGGCCGAAAGCAAACTCATCAAGCCGCCGCTTGAGCAGTACGACGAGACGTTGCGCAAAGCATGCGACCCACACCAATGCGAACTTGAAGAGGACGCCCCCGAACTGCATCGCGCGTTTCAGGCGTTGACGCAACGCGACTATCGCCGCTGCGCGCTGAACGGCCACTGCTCCACTTGCGACTGCGGAGGCACCGACGGCGTGTTCCAAGTTGGCACTGCTTGGCCCCAAGCGGGGACTCCTTGCGGTTCCGGTTGAGATTGTGGTGGCGGGGCGTACGTTGGCGGAGACGACGAGAACGGGAGCGACATTGACGAGCCGGATGTGATGAGTGGGCCGGAGTAACTATTTGTCGGCCGGGACATCACGGGAGCCTGCGGCTGGTACTGCACCTGTTGCAGAGCCGATTGCTGTCGCAACTGCTCTTGGATCAATGCGAGGCGAGCCTCCAGTTCGAGCCGTTGCTGAATCTGTCTGGCCGACTCGTCCGTGAGCTTCAATTCCAGAGCGGCTTTTTCGCGTTTGGTTCGTTCGAGGTCGGCCAGCAACTGCTTGACCGACTCGTCCTGACCGGCGGCTGGCGCGGAGTTCGTTCCGCGGTGAGCCGTCTGGATCGCGCGGTTCGAGGATTTCGAGCGGCTGGCTTGGCTGCCGGCACGGCTTCCGAACCAGCCGCGACTCCGCGACGAAGGCTCGTAGGGGACACGCTCCGCTTGAGACGGTAGCGGAGGCACGGACAGCCCCGGTCCATCCAAGTTTGGTTGACCAGGCGACGTCGAGGCGGGTGGCATCACCGATCGCTCGTCGCCAGGAGCCATGTCTCGAACATCACAGTCTCGCGAACACCAGCGCGGTCCGCTTTGACAGCCGGACAGTCCCAACAGAATTAGGCACCAAGCCAGCATTCGCATGGCCAATCCTCCGAAACGCCTCGGCGCGGACAATGTGCCCAACACCGCAAGGCTTATCGGACCATATCGGGCGGAGCGATCCTCACAATGAGGCGCGTCGGCAACATCGGACCAAGCCACATGAGCTGCTGGGGCGGAGCACGCACAGCTTTCGTAGCCGCTGAGGTTTGACTGTGTGGCCGAGCCGCCCTCCGTAGCTCTGGCGGCTCGCCTGAGTCGCGTCGGTAGACGTAGTCACGGGAGGGCCGCCTACGAACCCGTCCAACATCAACACCAGGGAGGTTCTACGCAACGAATGAAAACGAACACAGCCGAGCGGCCTCTCCAGACCGCTCGGCTGCGTAGTTGATTGGGTTCGCCGGGCCGGCCACCTCTCCAAGTGGCCGGCTTGATGGAACTCGCTGTTCTCCCGCCCTCGGGCGGTTCCTCAGAATCTCCGACCTCTCTCGCGGTCGGGCAGCCTCGGATGTTTTCAAAGCTGCGGTCGCCGAGTGGTGGCGACGACTCCGACAAAGCAGCCCGCGTGCCACGGGACGCGAGCTTTTCCAAACCGCGCGTGAGGAAGCGAAGATCGTCCCGAATCGCCGCAGGTTTGGATAAGTTCCATCGCTCACGGGCAACTCGACGGTCGAGTGTCGATTCGCGTCGTTTGTAAGAACGACAAGCCGGCTGGACCTCGGCTTTGTATTTTCTGCCGAGTCGAAACTTATCCGCGAGACGCCGAGAGCTTGAGGCGGCAGAGCTGCAACCAAAACATTGGCGAGTTCCGATTGGGACTTCGCCAAGCACGCGGAGTCGGTCTGGAGCCAGATTTCTAGTTTTGCTAGAAGCCCGCCCCTTCTTCACGCGGAATGGAATCACTCACTCACACGCTAGGAGCGTGAATCACTTCAAGGCAAGGAGGCCACTGCATGGCGATCACTCAACCGTTGCGGATTGCGGTCTTGGCGGGCGGAACGTCTCGCGAGCGGAATATCAGTTTGGAAAGTGGTGACGCGGTCGCGAAGAGTTTGTCCGATCGGGGGCACGTCATCTCGCGGATCGACCCGGCGCACATCGACCTGCACGAGCTGGATTGGTCCAGCTTCGATGTCGCGTTCCTTGCGTTGCATGGCACGTTTGGCGAAGACGGTCATGTTCAGCGGATTCTGGAAGATGTCGGCATTCCGTTCACCGGCAGCGATTCGGTCGCGTCACGTTTGGCCTTCAGCAAGTCGGCCGCCAAAGAACGCTTCGCTCAAAACGGCGTGCCGACGCCGGCCTATGTGCTGATTCACGAATCCGACAGCGCGGCACGCATCCAACAGCAAGCGAACGCGCTCGGTTTTCCGCTCGCCGTTAAACCGGACGGTCAAGGTTCCAGTCTGGGAGTGACGATCGTTCGCACGCCGGACGAGTTGCCGCAAGCACTGGCTCGCTGCTTCCACTTTGATCCGTTTGGGTTGCTGGAGGTCGCGATTGATGGGACCGAGTGGACGCTCGGAGTGCTCGACGGCGAGCCGCTGCCGTTGATTCAAATCGAAACCGGCCGAGGCTTCTTCGATTACACCGCCAAGTACGAAGACGATGCCACGCAGTACCTTTTCGACTTCGCGTTCCCAACGAGCGTGATCAAGTCCATCGAGAACGCCGGTCGCCGCGCGTATGAATCGCTCGGCTGCCGCGGACTCGCTCGCGTGGACTTGCGGCTCGATCGCTTTCACGAACCGTGGCTGCTGGAGGTCAACACGATCCCCGGCCTGACCAGCCATAGCCTCGTGCCCAAAGCCGCGTCACGGATGGGACTCAGCTTGGGTGCGATTTGCGAACGGTCGATTCACAACTGTTTGAACCGCGGACCAGCGCCCCCCACCGAACCAAGCGTGCTGTTGGCAACGTCTACCGCACACAGTCATCCGTGAGATATTCAGCACGACGGCAGATCTTTGTAGCCGCGCTCGCTTGTCTCATTCGTGGTCGCGCGTGGGATCACCACACAATGCCTGCTCACCTTCCCGATGAATCTGATTCGTCGCCACAGCAACCAGCGAGTTGGCTCAGTTGGCCGAACCTGTTGCTCGCGCTGTCGTGCGGGGTCGCGGCTTGGATCTTTCTGCCGAAGCTCGGCCTGCGGTTCCCGGACTTGGGCAACGATCAGCAATACCGTCTGCGGACATCACAGATCGAAATCTCTTCGCCGCCCCATTGGGTGCCGCACGATTTAGCGGAGCAAGTTGCTCAGCGATCAGGATTGCCGGATGAGATTTCGTTGCTCGACAAAGAGACCTCGCGCCGCGTGGCCGAGGCGTTCGAGCGGCATCCTTGGGTCAAAGGCCGCGTAAGAGTGAGTGTCTCGGTGCCGGCTCGGATGCGTGTGGAACTCGAATATCGCGAACCGGTGGCGATGGTTCGAGTCGCTTCGGTCAACGGCCTGTTTCCGATCGACTCCGAGGCGACGCTGTTGCCGTCGGCCGATTTTCCGCCGGCGGAAATCGCCAAGTATCCGCTGATCGACAACGTCGCCACCGCACCAAGCGGCGCGGAGGGGACCGTCTGGCAAGACGATGCGGTCATCGCGGCGGCGCGGCTGGCGGTCTTGCTCAAGCCCAATTGGCAATCGTTCGGATTGCAGTCGATCCGCGTGCCGGTGAACTCAGTCAATCCGCGTGCGTGGGACGATCTGAGTTTGCAACTCGCCACTCGCGGCGGCTCGCGAGTGATCTGGGGCCGAGCACCCGGAGCCAAGCATCCCGGAGAACTCCCGGCCGACAAGAAGATCGAGCGGATCAAGTTCTATCTCAAAAATCACGGCCCGTTCGATACGGCCCACGGCCCGTGTGAGTACGACATCACGCAATGGCGCGAGATCATGCGCAAGCCACTCGCCGATCAGGGGGATTCGCAGCGGCGATGATGGTCTACTTCTTCTTGGCCGCTTTGCGTTTCTTCTTCGGCGCGTCACCGGGTGGGAGGGCTTCCAATTCGATCGTGTCGTGAATTTCGTCAGGCTCAACGCTCAAGGGTGATTCGGGGCTGCGGATGGAGTTCTCCAAATCGAACCGTCCGCCGGTCTGCAAGACGGCTGCGGCCAGTTCCATTGTTTGGGCATCAACGCCACTTTCGCGCATGTGCTTGAGTGTGGCGTCGATGTCGTACTTCACACGTCGGAGTTCCACTTTGCCGTTGTCGATGATCGCGTAGGCCGCGCGTGGGTCGCCGTCTCGCGGTTGGCCGACGCTGCCGGGGTTGATCACCATTGGCCCATCGAGCTGCAGCGCGTAAGGGAGATGCGTGTGGCCGACGAGAATAAAATCCGCGTCGATGCCTGCGACCCGCGCTTCCCAGGCGGATTTGTCGTCTCGCAAGTATTCGTCGAACGGATCGCGCGGCGTCGCGTGGACCAAGTAAAACCGTTTGTCGTCGAGCGTCACCTTGCGAGTCACCGGCAGCCGAGTCAGAAATTTCATGTGCAGCGGCGTGAGCAATTTCCAATGCAACGGGCGAGTCGCGGCCGCCAGCCGATGCAAACCCGTAGACTTCACGACGCGAATCCGTTGAGCGACAGCGTGATCGTGATTGCCTCGCACCGATGCCGTCGCGTGCTTGCGAATCCAATCGACGCAGGGGACCGGATCGCTGCCGTAATCGACCAGATCCCCCACGAACAGACAGGCATCGAACGGCTCTTGGATCGCCGCCAGCGCTGGCCAGTTCGAGTGGATATCCGCCAGAACCAAGATTCGCATGAGCGTCCTTCCGCAATCCGTCGCCAGATTGTTTGAGGCTGATAATTGTGAAAGCCGCGACCGTCAGGGAGCGGTGACGAATCAGAACTGAGGCCCGCTCCCTGACGGTCGCGGCTCCAAGGACTCAGAGGCTCGAATTCTGACGCTCGAAATTCAGCGGCTTTCCGAATCGGCCATTTCCACCAATTTGACCGAGTTGGCCACCAACAGCTTGACCTTCTGCATTCTAGCCCGGTCTAATTTCTCGGCCTACGGATCGAATCCCTCGTATCCTTGGAGAGAAACGGTGGCGGAGCGACCAGTTTCCCAGCAAACACTTCGTGAGCAATTCACAAACGCCGAACAGCTCACCAAAGAGCTGGTCGATCATCTCGAACATCACTTGTTGCCGAAGATCCACGATCTGAGAAAACTCGTTCAGACGGAACTGAAGGGAGAAGCGGTCGTCGAAGACATCACCGTCCGCAATCAAGCGGCGAATGTCCTCGAAAGCACTCGCTTCGCCGACGAGCTGAGCGAAAAAATGACGGACTATTTCACATCCATCAATCAGGCCGTCGCTCGAATCATTGGTCCTCAATAGCTGTCTCCGGCTGCGTCACAACTCACGTCATTCAACATTCAACCAGCCATCGCGAACTTGTGCCGCAACCGTGAATTGATCGATCACCATTTGCCAATCTTGTCTGTCTTCCCTCCGCAGTTCGGCTTTGCCATCCGCAGGCAGTTGTCCTACGACTTGATCAATCATGGATCAGCCTCATTCCGACTCTGCTGTCGCCTCGCTGCCGCTCACGACGGCTTATCGGCCCGTGCGCGTCGGACACGGCGGAGAAACGGTGATCAATCCCGAACGTCGCACCCCCTCGCTGCCATTGCCGGAGGGGCCGGGGTTGCCCACGCCATCCGTCTGGTTGCGATTGTTTCCGTCCGAAGTCGATTACCAAGACCCCGCACAAGTCCCCGCTCCGGCCGGATTGAAGCTCGGCCACTTTGAGATTCAGGCCCGCATCGGCGCGGGAGGCATGGGAGCCGTCTTCCACGCTCTGGACACTCGCCTGCAACGAGCGGTCGCACTGAAGATTCTGTCACCCAGCTTGTCGCGCGACGATGCGGCCGTGCAACGCTTTCGCAACGAGGCTCGCGCGGCCGCGCGGCTCGATCACGAGAACATCGCCCGCGTCTACTTCATCGGTGAAGAGCAGGGCCTGCACTTCATCGCCTTTGAGTTCATCACCGGCAACAACCTGCGCGAGCTGATTCGCGCTCGCACCCGCATCGACCCCAACGAGGCGGTGAACTTTGTCTTGCAGATTGCCTCCGCCCTCCGGCACACCTCGACCAACGGTGTGGTGCATCGCGACATCAAGCCCTCGAACATCATCATCACGCCGTCGGGCCGAGCGAAGTTGGTGGACCTCGGCTTGGCTCGCAAAGCCAGCACCGAATCCACACCCGACTTGACGCTGGCCGGCACGACGCTGGGAACCTTCGATTACATCTCGCCGGAGCAAGCCAAAGACCCGCGCAGCGTCGATGTCCGCAGCGATATCTACTCGCTGGGTTGCACGCTGTATCACATGCTTGCCGGCGAACCGCCTTATCCCGATGGAACCATGCTGCAGAAGTTGCTCGACCATCAGAGCGGTGAGCCGCCCGATCCGATCAAGAAAAATCGCCGAGTCTCCGAAGGTCTCTCGTTGGTCTGCCGCAAGATGATGGCCAGCGATCCGAAGCGGCGGTATCAAACGCCCGATCAACTGACTCACGACTTGATGAAGATTGCCGGCTCGCTCGGTCTGCGCGGAGTCAGTCCCGAAGGATTGATCTGGTTGAAGTCGCAGCATTCGATGTCCAACTTCTGGCGACAGAACGCTGGCGTCATCGCGATGGCCGCACTGTTGATCGTGATCGTGGTCGGTGTTGGACGGTTTCCCAACGATCGCTTGCCGACCACGTCAGCGAATTCGGCAGACGCGAATCCCCGATCAACGCAGAACAACTTGGTGGCGACCGGATCGGGGACGAACTCAACACTGAACTCAACTGGCAAGAAAGAATTGGAACTGCCAGTCGATGCCCCCGGCTCCGGCACTTTGCAACCCGGCGCGAGCGGCAGCCAAGCAGCCGTGCAGAGTCGTCAGTCTGGGCTGCCGCCGATGCCGCTGTTTGGCGATTGGACTCGCGACTTATTCAGCGACTCTCTGGACCGGCTGATTCGTCCCGATCCGTTGTCATTGGCGAGCATCGATCAATCCAAGACGGATGACGGTACAGCCACACGCGAGCCAACGAGTCCTCCCGCACGCACGACGAACAACGTGGCTACCACCGAGCCGCGCGAGACCAACACGCTCACCGAGAAGCCCGCCGCAATAGCCGAGGAAACCAACGGCGTCTTTGTGTTGGCAACCGATGGCTCGCCCGCAAAACGCTTCCCGACGCTCGAAGCCGCCTGTGCGGCGGTGTTCGACGGCAGCGTGATCGAATTGCGATACAACAGCCGTCGCACGGAAAAGCCACTGCGGCTGAGCAAGAAGAACGTCACGATCCGCGCCGCGCGCGGATTTCATCCGATCGTCGAGTTCACTCTGGCCAACGTCGCGGCCGACGCGCATCTGAGGCTCATCGGAGTCAGCAGCGGTCCCGTGCGAATCGACAACGTCGCCTTCGAGATTTCGGTCCCCTCATTTTTTGCCGTCGATCGCATCAGTCTGTTTAGTGTCGATCGGGCCGAGAAACTGCGGCTGCAAGGCGTGGCCATCACGTTGAACAATCCGGGACAGCGCCCCACCGCGTTGTTCGACATTTCGTCCGAACCCGGTCAGATGCTCGCCGACATGAAGATGAACACCAGCGGCATGGCTCCTTACCCGTTGGAGATCGAATTGACCGAGTGCTTCGTGCGCGGTCACGGAGATTTGTTCCACGTTCGCAACACGAAGCCCGGCCGCTTGACGTTACGAGACACTGCGGTGGCCATCGACGGTTCGTTGTTGCGCGTCGAGGGGAATACCGATAAACCTGCCGAGCTAACGGTGCTGGAATTGAAGCTCGAACATGTCACGGGAGTTGTCGGACAGAATCTTGTGAGGCTCGATAGCGGCGAGTTGCCGCGTGAATTGCCCCCCGTGAAGGTCGATGCCAGCAACAACATTTTGACCACGACCTCCAACGGCTCGTTGGTCGCGATGAGCGGCAACACCAGCGACGCCGACTTCCGCAACAAGCTCTTCCGCTGGTCGGGCGAACGGAATTTCTACGACCGCTGCCAGACCTTTTGGACATTCGCCTCCGGTGAGCCGTTCGGCTTCGACGATTGGAAAACAAAATGGGGATCGAGTGGCGATGTCAGTCCCTCCAACGAGAAGCTTTTCTGGTTGTCCGAGCGGATCGACATGGCCGCCATCACGCTGGACTCGCTGACGCTCGATCGTAAAGGCTCCTCACCGAACCCCGGCCTCAACGCGGCCACCGATGGCAACAATGCCGGTGCCGACATCGCCAAGCTCCCGCATCCTGCGGAGCCGGAACCGCGCAGCGAATGACGTCTCGCTTGATGAGCCGCTGGCGCTAGCCACGGGCCTCGGTGGGATTCTTTTGGCGGCGAACTGCCCGACGCTAGCGCGTTCGGCTCACGAAGCGAGAATCGCCCGACGCTAGCGCGTTCGGCTCAATCCACTTGCCGAACCGCTTGGCTCAAGCGCCGCATCCCTTCGCGAACTCCCGCGGGGGATTGAGCACCAAAACTGAGCCGCATGTGATTGCGTTGCCGCAGTTCGCGCGGGCCGCCGAAACAGAGTTCGCCGGGGACGTACATGACCTGCTCGAAATCGACCGCTCGGCGGAACAGCGGCGAATCAAAGCCGGTGACGATGTGCGGAGGGAGCGTCATCCAGACGTACAAGCCGCCGTGCGGGTGGACCCACGAGACGCCCGGTCGATCGGCGAAGAACTCGTCGGCCGCGGCCAGCATCGCATCGCGCTTGATCCGATACGCCGCGCGAACCTGCTCCGCATGAATCGCGAATCGGCCCGATGCGAGCAACTCCGCCAGCAAGTGCTGATTGAAATTGGCCGAGCCGAAGTCCTGATTCCCTTTCAAGTCGTTGACCGCATCGCGTAGCTCGCCCGGCATCAGGCCAAAGCCGACTCGCAAGCCGGGGGAGAAGCTCTTGGAAAATGTTGCGGCGTGAATGACCGTGTCCCCCGCCGTGTCGAACGACCAAACGCTGGGTGGTGGCGGCGCGTCGTAATGCAGCTCGCGATAGGCGGCGTCTTCGAGCACATAGATTCGTTCGCCTCGCCGCTTCGACCACGTCTTCGCGATCTCGACCAACTCGGCACGGCGATCCAACGCCAGACTGATGCCGGTCGGGTTCTCGAATTCGCTGACGACATAGATCAGTTTCACGCGCGACAACTCGCCGACCGATTCGAGCCGTTGCAGTTCGGCTTGAAGAGTCTCCATTCGCAGTCCGTACTCGTCCATCGGCAGCGCGATCGCGCGTGCTCCGACCCCTTCGAGGACTCCCAGAAACACAAAGTAGGTCGGCGCGGCGACCAGGCAGATGTCGCCGGGATCAAGCAGAGCGTCGGCCAGTAGCGCGAGCAATTGCTGTGAGCCGGTAGTGCAGACGATCGTGTCAGCGGACGCCGCGCGATTCGCCGCTGGCGTGGCCGTCTGTTCGAGCCGGTTGTGATAGTCGGCCAATTGCTGTCGCAGCCGCAGTTCGCCTTGAGTCGTGCCGTACTGCAAAGCCGATTGTGCTCGCCCGTTATCGGCAAGCACTTGGCGAGCGACTTCGAGTGCTTCGGTCACGGGCAGTGAGGCCGCATCAACCAGTCCGGCGGCGAGCGACACGACATGCGGGTGCTCGACCCCTTGCTGCATTAAGAAGCTGATGGCTTGATCGGCCGCCCAGCGGCGACGTTGGCTGAAGTTCGCGGTGACAGGATTCATGGGGTCGTTGTATATCGAGACGGCCAATCGACAACCACGGAGGAAAGCGGATTCCTGATCGGTCTTGCGTTCCGCAGGAAGTCGTCGGAATGCAACTGCCTGCGGATGGCAAAGCCGAACTGCGGATTGAAGACAGAAAAGATTCGCTCAATGGATTACGGCTGCACATTGCCGTATGACCAACGGCGTGGACATAACGGTTGTGTCTCGCTGAAATGTCCGCCCTGCCCCACCCACTTTCGCTCACCTCGGCGGATTGTCATGCCCAGCGCCCAAGACTGCATTAACCGAGCTTTGGATTTGCTGACGGCGGGCGTCGCTCCGTTTATCGAGCGCGAGTTGCAAGCCTGCTATCGCGACAACTGGAAAGAGGCGGCTCGCAGCAGCTTTCGCGAGGATCGTGGCATCGCGATCAACAAAGGGGACGCAATCCGCTGGGACACCCACTCGATGCTGACGGTGATGTGGGATCAGTGGAACGGGGTCTTTCGTCACAAGCTGGGGCATCTCGAACGGAGCCTCGTCAGCGAACTGCGCGAGTACCGCAATCGTTGGGCGCATCAGCAACAGTTTAATTTCGAGGATACCTATCGCATCCTCGACAGTGTTGAGCGCCTGCTGAAAGCGGTGGGAGCTCCCGAAGCCGAGACCGTCCGCAAGGAACGCCAAGCGCTCATTTACAAAGAGGTTTCGGAAGAGCTGAACCGTGCCACCAAAGCCTTGATGTCTCGCCGCAACTTCGCCGAGACGTTGGCCATCTATGTCGTGTGTGCGGGGGCGCTCTCTTACGAAGCGATCCATCGCTTGGGGCCACCTGGTTGGATTCTCGTTCTGATGATCGCGATTTTGTTCACGTTCCTGACCTACAAGCGGTTGCAACCGCAACCGCTGAGCCTCGGCCCGCATGAGTGCCCGCGCTGCCACCGGATCATCTACAGCACGCTTTGCCCGTATTGCCAGCCAGAGACGATCGAGGCGGTCTCGACCAACTGAAACCGCTCGCGCGGACGGATGGATGTTTAACCCCTACGCCATCGGCGTGGGCGAGCGGATCACAACAACTCCGCGCACGCCGATGGCGTTGCGGTTAAACATCTCACTCGCCACCCCGGTCTCGCACCCAACCCGAACCGCGGGTCTCAGGGCTGAGCCGTTCGAGTCGAAACTCGAGGGTGAACGCCACCAGACCCGCGGTCGGTTCGGCTCGAGTCCCCGTGGGAACCTCGAGCCTGAGAATGCAACAACTCAGGCCACTGCGGCCGGTTGTTCCGGCAAGGCAATTTGTTCGGACAGATGCACTTTGTGGTAGCGATTGCCGCGCGTGTCGTAGAAATAAACGTCGTTGTGCTCGCTGGCCCAGACGGCTCCCAAGCGAACTTGCCGAGGCCCCTGCACCGAGAATTGATAGCCACACACTTTTCCCTGCTTGATCAGGGGAGCTTGGCGCAGCTTGGATTGTTCCAGGAGCAAGTTTTCTTTTTCGCAGAGCTTGGTGCGCACGAACGACAGCAGGTCGTCAAGGTTGCGGATGCCCTGCACGATGTCACTCATTTGGTGTTCTCCCATGGCAAGCCGATTGGGTATCGGCGTTGCCGTCGCGAAGCTGCGATCCGACGCCGCTCCGCCGAGCAACCGATATCACAGGTCCGCCCCGCACGATGCGACTCCCCGGACGAATCGGTCTCATCGGAATTTTCCCGTCGAGACGAATCCGCTTCACAAACACAATCGCTACCATGCCGCCCCGACTCAGCGATCCGAGACTGATCTGGGAAAAATCATTAAGAATTGACGCTTAGGCGAGCGGGGTGGCGTCAGCCCACGCGAGATTTGAAACCGTTTCCTTACCAACCTTTGAAGGAGCCTCAACGTGCCTGTGATCGCCCCGGCCCAACTGATCGAGTTCGCCGTCCGCCTGCTTTCCCAAGGGGGAGCCGATGCCGAAGAATCCCGCATCGTGGCCGAGAGCCTCGTCGGAGCCAACCTGCGCGGACATGACTCGCACGGTGTTATGCGGATTCCGTTCTACTTGCAGAACGTGAAGAGCGGCCGACTGCACGCGGGATCGCGGTTGACGATCCTGCGCGAGACACCCAGCGTGATCGTAACCGATGGCGATTGGGGATTCGGACAAGTGCTGGCGCGCGACCTGACGAATCGACTGATCGCAAAAGCGGCGAGCACCGGCATCGCGTGCGGTTCGCTGCGGCAGTCGGCGCACATCGGTCGCTTGGGCGAATACGCTGAGATGGCTGCGGCGAAAGAGATGGCTTCGATCATTGTCGCCAACACGCACGGCGGTGCTCCACGAGTCGCCCCGGTCGGTGGCAAGCGGCCGAGACTCGGAACGAATCCGTTGTGCATGGGTATGCCCCGCGCGAACGGCGAGCCATTCGTGCTCGACTTCGGCACGAGCGCCACGGCCGAAGGCAAAGTCCGAGTCAAACACATTGCCGGTCAGCCGATTCCGTTGGGATGGGTGCTCGACCCCGACGGCCAGCCGACGACGAATCCCGCCGCTCTGTATGGCGACCCGCCCGGCACCATTCTGCCGATGGGGGGCGATCAGGCTTACAAAGGTTTCGGCCTGTCGTTCCTCATCGAGATGTTTTGCGGCGGCTTATCGGGAGGCCCGTGTGTTGGACCGAATCCGCCACCTCCGCTGGGCAACGAAGCGATCTTCATCGTCATTGACCCGAAACTCTTTTGCGGAGTCGAGCACCTGTTCCAGCAAGTCACCGGTCTCGAAGAATTCGTTCGTGGCGTGCCGCTGATCGACGGAGTCAAAGAGGTCACGCTGCCGGGCGATCCGGAACGCCGTGTCCTCGCGGATCGTTCCGCAAAAGGCATCCCGCTCGACGATGGCAACTGGCAAGCGCTCGTGAAGCTCGCCGGGGAATTGAACGTCGCGATCCCCAGCGTTGCGTAGTGCGGGCGGCTCGCCTGCAATGATTTTCCGATTCGCACAGGCGAGCCGCCTGTGCTACGGACCAGCCTCATGTCCGACATCTCCGATATTCAGAAGCAACGCGCCATTGAAGCGGCACAAGGCTACTTGGTGCTCGAATTGCCCGACGCCGCGCTCCGCCGATTGGGCATCTTTCAAGACGCCGAGTCCACGCCTCCCGCCGTCGAGCAACTTCGCGGCGAGATCTATCGCCAGAAACAGGACTACGAGCAAGCCTTGAAGCACTTCGAACGCGTGCTTTCCGACGAGGGCAACCATCTCGAATTACGGATGAGCATGGCGTGGTGTTTCAAACGGATCGGCCGATTGGACAAAGCCATCGAATCCATGAAGGCGGCGTATCGCGACTCTCCGAAGACCGCGGTCGTGCTCTACAACTTGGCCTGTTACTACGCGCTGGCGGGGCAAAAGGAAGAGGCCCTCTCCTGGCTGGGACGAGCCATTCGCATGGATAGTTCGTACCGCCAGCGAGTACCGCGAGAAACCGACTTCGACTCGATTCGCAACGACCAAGAATTCCTCTACCTGATGCAACTTTCCGAACCGAAGAAGACTCGCGAGAAGCCCTGAACAATCTCGCAGACGATCACCGCAGACGGCTTCGCTTCGCCGAGACTTCCGTGTCAAGAACCGTGGATCGAAGGCAAGCGTGATCGGCCCATGATGGTTGATCGATTCTCGGTTGAGGCACTAAGCCGTCCGTGAGGAATCGCCGACCGTCAGACTTTGCTCCATGAAGTGCAGCGCCAATCGCAAATTGGCCTGCGTCCACAACAGCGGTGTGATGTCGTTCGGCCCCCAGACGCCGTTCTCGCGGTAGTTCGATTCGGGGCAACGCAGCGGTGGGTACGAGCCACCTTCTCCTGAAAGCTGCCTCAAGCTGCGGTTGAGATGCCGCGTTTGCAATTCGAGTTGCCCCGCGTCTCCGGTCTGTTGAAAGCGCTGGCCGTGAATGACGGAGAGGATTGGATCGAACAGGCACCACTGAGCCTCGCCACCCGGTTGCAGCAGGCTGTCGCGAGCGGACATGTCATCGCTGACATCCACCGTGCGGCTGTTTGGATCGAGCAGCTTCTTGTAGTCCGCGCACCAGTACGAATCCCCCAAGTAACGCCGAATGCCGTGCTCGCCGAGCAAGTGAGTGACGACGTTCGAGATGATCTTCTCGGCCATCTCCCCCTCCACGATCTGCAACGGGTAGATGAGGAACAACAACGCCGCGTCATATTGGCGTTGCTTGGCGGGATCGTCTTGAATGCACTCGTTCGGGAGAATCGCCTTGAGCGCCGCTTGGCCGCGTTCGATCAACGATTCGGCTCGGCGGCAGGTTTGATCGATGAACGAATTCGTCGCTCCTTGCGGCATCTGCACAGAGGCCATCGTGACGAAATAGTCTCGCAGCGCGGTCAACCCGGCGACGACCGCTCCGAGACTGGACGCTTCCACTTTGCGAGCCTCTTCCCAGTGACCGTTGTCTTCGTCTTGCCAGAATTGAATCGCCTCGAAGTATTGCACGAAGTTGGACATCAACTTGATGTCCTCGCCCGTCGGCTGCCAATGCCCGGCGAGTGCCAGTTTGCTCGCCAGCCACAGCCAATAACCGAGGGCGTCGTTCTGTGCGTGTGCCCATTGCTCGGAGACTTCGACGAGATGGTCGCCATCGAAGCGAATGTGCGGCCGGAGCATCACGTTTTGCGGGTTCACTTTGCCGACGATGATGTTCCGCAACTTGTCGCGCTGCGTGTGCTCGAACTGCATGATCGAGGCGACGGCACGAACCGCCTTGTCGTGTTCGCCGAGCACATGAAAGTGATACGCGATGTGGATGTTGTCCCGCACCCAGACGTTCTGATAGCCGGTGTATTGCTGGTCTTGGGTGTGAGCTACCGCGGCGGAAAATAACCCGCTCTTCAGCGTCGGAAACTCAAACGTCCCGTGCTCGATCAAAAACTGGGTGATGGCTCGTACGTCGTCAACTCGGTATTGGTCGCGGAGCAGTCCCTCGATGGATTGATTCATGTCAGCCTTTCGATCGTGAGGATTCGAGGTTTGAGAAAACGATTCAGTCAGCAATGTGTTGGAAAGCCGAGCGTGATGTCGTCCGGTCTGCCAGAACAAGCGGTTGTCGGTCAGGATTCCGCGTCGGAGAGCACAGTTCAGACAAAGTTTTTCGTCACCGTTTTGGAGAAACAGTTCGCCATCGACCAGCCCATGAAACCAATCTTCGCCGGGACTTTGGAAGTAACAGTACTCGCGTGGTCCCGACTTGATCCGCATGTGCCAGCCATCGGCGGCGGGAAGATACAGTCTGCGATCAAAGTTCGCGCGGGCCGGGTCCGAGTTCTCTGTCTGATCGGATTCTGGTCGAGCCGACTCCGACAAGACACGATCGGCCGCCTCAGTCAGCGTGACGGAATGGGAGGACTCCTCCGCCTCGGCCCGGACAGCGAGCAACTCGTCGATCGCGTGCTGCAACCGTTCGGCGATGCCTCGCAGCGCTTCCGGCGTTTCTTCGGGAAGGTCGTCCGCTGCGTTCGATGGATTGATCATGGTTGTCTCTCTTCCGCTCGTCGCGTCTCCATTCGCCTTACCCCATTTGTCTCAACACAATTCCGTTGGGAGTCCGAGATCGTTGTCGTTTTTTACAGGACATGGCTCCTGTCTTCCTCCGTGCTCCGGCTCTGCCATCCGTGCGATATCCAATGCGGCCGTAAAACTGCGAAAGGGTTTCAATCATTCGTGGAGCGGATGATACAACCCGACCGCTCGGCCGTCCGCCGGGGCGTGGGATTCGGATTCGACACGATTTGATGCGGCGTCTTACGATCGAGGCCGTTCGTGGTGGAGAGTGAGATGGTTACCCGCAACGCCATCGGCGTGCGCGTGTCGTTTGGCCCTCGCGCCCACGCCGATGGCGTTGGGGTTAAACATCTCGATCCCGTTTTCAGTGCCGTTCGCGGAGAACCAACATGTTGAGCCTGCAATCACACGCCGTCCGACTTTGTGATCGAATGCCTCGGCGCGAAGCGCTGCGCATCGGCGGTTTGGGAGCCTGTGGTTTATCGCTGCCGCAGTTGTTGGCCGCTCAAACAGCGTCGGCCACACCGCGAGTCGCCAAGCCAGCGCGATCCTGTGTCGTGCTCTTTTTGATGGGTGGCCCGCCTCAACAATCGACGTGGGATCCAAAATTTGAGGCTCCGAAAGAAGTCCGCGGCGAGATCGAACCGATCGCGACCAAAGTCCCCGGCGTGCAGTTCGGCGAGCTGATGCCTCGACTGGCCCAGCACGCGGACAAGCTGGCCGTGCTGCGAGCTGTCTCGACGAATGACAACGCACATTCCTCCAGCGGCTACTACATGCTGACCGGTCGGCCGCACATTCCGATGAACGCCGAAGGAGCGAATCCCGGCGCACCCAACGATTGGCCCAACTGGGGCAGCGTCGTCCAACGGCTCAGCGGATCGCGCGGCCAACTTCCCGCGTCGGTTCGGCTGCCAAATCACATCTTCAACACCGATGGCTCGACCTGGCCGGGACAGGACGGCGGGTTGCTCGGACGCGGCCAAGATCCGTGGTTGTTCCGCTGTCAGCCTCACGCACCCGACTATCGCATCAGTGAGTTCCAATTGCCGGAGAGCATGTCGTTGGACCGGCTCGCGGGGCGACGAGACCTCGTGCGATTGTTCGACCAGCAAGCGGAAGCCACCGAGCGGTTGTCGCAATCGCGCGTGTTCGGCGACCAACAGCAACGGGCCTATGGGCTGTTGGCGTCGGCCGCATCGCGCGGAGCGTTCGATCTGACGGCCGAAGATGAGAAGACTCGGCAACGATACGGTCATTCGCCGTTCGGACAGAGTTGTCTCTTGGCTCGGCGATTGATCGAGGCGGATGTGCGACTGGTTCAAGTGAATTGGTTTCGCGGTCCCGATGAGCCGGCGGCCAATCCCTGTTGGGACTCGCACACGAACGAGACGAAACGTCTGCGCGAAGTGCTCGTCCCGCCCGCCGATCACGGCTTCGCCTCGCTGCTGGAAGATTTGTCCGATCGCGGACTGCTCGACGAAACGCTGATCGTCTGCATGGCCGAATTTGGGCGGACTCCCAAGATGAATGGGGCTGGCGGCCGAGATCACTGGGGACCGGTCTTCTCCGTCGCACTCGCCGGGGGCGGCATTCGCGGAGGAGTCGTTCACGGTTCGTCCGACGCGCTGGGAGCATATCCCCGCAGCGGACTCGTCCGGCCGGAAGACATCACGGCGACGATGTTTCATTGCCTCGGCTTCGCGCCGGAGACCGAGTTCCACGACAGCCAGAACCGCCCATATCCGATCAGCCGCGGCCAAGCCATTCAGCCGATTCTGGCGTGAGCGGCAAAATGTTTAACCGCCACGCCATCGGCGTGCGCGCGAGCCGCCCGCAACGCGCGCCGGCCGCTCGCGTCCACGACGCTCGCGCCGCGCACCGGTCGCTCGCGCCCACGCCGCCCACGACGCGCACCGGTCGCTCGCGCCCACGCCGCCCACGCCGCCCACCGGTCGCTCGCGCCCACGCCGATGGCGTTGGGGTTAAACATCTCAAGCGATCCGCGAGCGGTCACTCTTCATGACCGAGGTTGTCAAACTGGCGAAAGTTTTCCGATTGCGTCGCCGATACCACTTGTAGGGATCTTGCGCCGGCTTGCGCTGGCGTCGTCCCGCGAGATCATTCTCGAACAAGGTGTCGGCATGTCATTCTCCAAGACTAAGACGCAACGGCTCCGCTGGATCGGCGATGCCAAGCGGCGAATTCGGCATCGTCTGGCGGTCGCTTCACTGGTGGGGACGTCCCTGCTGGGCTGTGCCAGCGATCCAGAACTGAAATACCTCGGCAGCGACAAAGAACTGAGCTACTACAAAACCGCAGCCGTGACGATCGACTATCCTGCCGTCGATTCGCAGAACTCTCCCGAAGCGGCCTATGCCAAACGCCCGCGCACCGTCCTGGACCGCGAGAAGGAAGACCTCTGGAACATCTCGCTGAGCGAAGCCATTCAACTGGCGATCCAAAACAACAGCATCATCCGCTCGCGGACCAACAAAGGCGTGCCGTCCACAATTCTGACCGCCGGAGATCGAGTCCCCTCGGCCTACGACCCGGCGATTCAAGAGACCGGAGTCCTCTTCGGCGGACGCGGCACCGCCAGCGCGCTGGCGGCATTCGATGCGCAATTGACATCCTCTTTGACCTGGGGCCGTGACGATCCGACACGAAACGTCCCGTTGGCCAGTCAGGGGCGAACCGAGGAATCCGGCGCGTTCTCCTCCGGTCTGTCGAAACAATTCGGCTACGGTGGCTCGCTGACACTCGGTCACAGGATGGACTATCTGGGGACGAACCAGCCGGGCGGTCAGATGTTTCCGTCGGCCTACGTTGGGAACGTGTCTGCCGAGTATCGCCATCCACTCTTGGCGGGTGCCGGTGCCGAATTCACGCGCATCGCGGGACCGATCACGCAGAACTTCGGCGGGCTGAGCGGCGTTAATCAGGGCGTCGTGATCGCTCGCATCAATCAAGACCTCACCCTCGCGGACTTCGAGTCGAGTGTTCTCTTAATGCTCAAAGATGTCGAAGAGCTGTATTGGGATTTGTATTTCAGCTATCGCCAGTACGACACGGCCGTCACCGCGAGAAACAGTGCGCTGCAATCTTGGCGCGAGGCACATCGCATCCTGGAAGCGGGAGGCAAGCCGGGTTTCAAACCGTCCGACGAGGCGCAGTCGCGTGACTTCTACTTCCAATCCAGAGCCGCCACCGAGACCGCGCTGGCTGGCGTCTACTCCGCGGAAATCACACTCCGGCGCATTCTCGGTCTGTCGGTCAACGATGGCCGCATGATGCGTCCCAGTGACGAGCCGACCACCGCCGCGTTCTCACCCAGTTGGGAAGCCTCTTTGACCGAAGCGCTGACGCAACGTGTGGAGCTGCGTCGCCAAAAGTGGAACATCAAAAGCCTGGAGTTGCAGTTGTACGCGGCGGAGAGCCTGACGAATCCTCGTCTGGATTTCGTTTCGGGCTACCAAGTCAACGGTTTGGGAGACGATCTGCTGGGGCACTACAACTCGCCCAATCAATTCAGCAGCGCCTATCGAGCGATGACGAACGGCAACTTCACCGGCTGGAACTTGGGCTTCGAGTTCACCATGCCGCTAGGCTTCCGAGCCGCTCATGCGCAGGTTCGCAACATCGAACTGCGACTCGCGAAGGCTCGCGATCAATTGGAGGCTCAAGAGATCGACATCAGCCATGAGGTCGCTCAGGACTTCCAAAGTCTCGCCATGCACTATGTGACGGCCCAATCGAATTTCAATCGCTACCGAGCGGCCCAACAAAGCGTGCAGCTCTTCCGAGCGGAAGTCGAAGCCGGGACGAAGACCTTCGACATTCTCTTGCGAGCCTTGAGAAGCCAAGCCGAAGCCGAGGTCCAGTATTTCGCCAGCCTCGTTGACTACAACAAGGCGATCGTCAATCTGCATTATCACAAGGGGACGTTGCTCCCTTACGACGACGTCTGGCTCGGCGAAAGCGATTGGACGCCCGAAGCCTATCGTGACGCGATCCGTCAGGCGTGGGCACGCACGCATGCCTTTGATGCTCCGTGCCTCGACACCGAACCCGCAGAGTTCGTCGCTCAGCCAAGTTGGTCGGCTCAGGAGTTTGCCACTCCGCCGAATGCGACCGTGCCCTACGAAACGGACATCGAACTGCCGCCACGTCCCGCTCCGCCCGCCAAATAAGTAACCCGAAGCGTCAGCGAGGGCGAGCGCTCCACCGAGTTCGGAATCCAGGATGTGCCACATCGTGAAGCGATCGCCCTCGCTGACGCTTCGGGTTACTTAATTCCACGCATTCACCTAACCGGGGATCGGCCACGCCATGCCGGCGGTAAAGCCCCCATCCACACGAACGATCTGGCCGGTCATAAACGCGGACGCCTCCGAAGCCAGGAAGATCGCCGCTCCGATCATGTCGTCCACTTCGCCCAATCGGCCGAGCGGTGTGTTGGCTTGGCCCCAGGCGAGCATCGTCGGATCAGACCACAGCTTGCGAGTCAGATCGGTGAGCACGAAGCCCGGCGCGAGCGCATTGACTCGCACGCCGCGCGGTCCCCACTCGGTGGCCAAGCCGCGAGACATCGCCGAGATGCCGAACTTCGTCATCGCATACGGCGTCACGTTCTTCAGCGGCGAAAACGTGTTCAGCGAGTCGATGTGAATCTGCGAGCCAGACTTCTGCCGCAGCATTACTTTGCCCACCTCGATCGCCATCCAGAACGCGCCTCGCAGATTGATGTCGATAATGAAGTCGAATTCCTCGGCGGTATAGGTCTCGGCCGGCTTGCGCTTGTTGACTCCGGCGACGTTCAACAGCACGTCGATGCGGCCGAATTGATTGGTGATCTCCCGCACGCAGCGTTCGATATCCGCTTTGTCGGCCACATCGCAAACGATCGGCACGACCGCCTGAGAGGCCGAGCCAATCTCGTCAGCCGTGGCGGAGAGCGTCGGCAGATCACGGCCGGTGATGATCACCTTCGCGCCGCGCGCGGCGAACCCCGCCGCCAGTGCTTTGCCAATCCCGCGACTGCCGCCCGAAACGAGAGTCACTTTGTCAGCCACAGAAAAGAGCTTGTCAGTCATGCGAACGCCTTAGAAGTTTTTGGGAATGAAGAGTCCGTTGCGTCTCAGATCAGAATGTCTCAGATCAGAATATCGGGACGAATCAAAATTCCGTTGTTCATTCCTTTGACCAGATTCCTTTGATCTTTGCCGCTCGCAATGCTGGTTGTCAGAGGATTTTGATCAAAGGAATCCGGTCAAAGGAATGAATTGAAAGAGACATGATGGCCAGCTCGTCAGATAGGAGGTGCGTTCAACTCAAGTGAACCGGAGAAACCACTTCATCATTCTGTCCTACAAACAGGTCCAGCCGCCATCGACCATCAGGTTCAGGCCGGTGACGTACTCGGAAGCGTCCGAGGCCAGAAAGACCACGGCCCCTTGGATGTCCTCGTGGCCAAGCATCCGGCCGACGGGAACGCGGCGGCAGTATTGATCGACAAACGGCTGCGGTTGGTCATCGAAGTATCCGCCGGGGCTGATGCAGTTGGCTCGCACACCCTGCTTGCCGTAGTAGCACGCCAGGTATCGAGTGAAGTTGATCATGCCCGCTTTGACGAAGTTGTATGTTGGCGGTTGCACCATCGTCGTCCCTTCATAGATCGTCGGATCGTTCGACACGACTCCGTAGATGCTGGAGATATTGATGATCGACCCGCGACCCTGCCGCACCATGTCGGGCAAGAATTGCTGACAGATCAGGAACAGCCCCGTGAAGTCGCCGCCAGCCGCCTTCATCCAGACTTCGGGATTCTGATCCTCCAAGCGACCGACATGACCGTCGCGCGTCAGAGCGCTGTTGACCAGCACGTCGAGCCGGCCGAAACGCTCGATCACATCACGATGCAATTGCCGGATCGAATCGGGATCGGACAAGTTGAACTGCATCGCGTGCGCCTCGTGCCCGGCGGATCGCAAGGACTCGGCAAACTGCTGATTGGCCTCCAGCGACCGAGACGCCGTGATGACGGTCGCACCGGCTTCGGCCAGAGCTTGTGAAATGCTGCTGCCGAACAACGGCCCCGCGCCGGCGGTGACCAGCGCGATACGGCCCTTGAGAGAGAAACGGTCGAGGATGCTCATGGACGATTTCCTTCTCGCTTGTAGTGACCCGATTTATCGGGTCGAGTTGGACCCCATGAATGGGGTCACTACGAGCGCTACTCCTGCGGCTTGAGCTGCACGCCGCGTTGTTTGAGAACCATTTCGATTTCCACCCGGTCAATCTTCTCCGGGTCAATCAGAGCGGTGGCCTTCCCCTCTTTGAAGTTGGCGGTCGCCAGTTCGACTCCCTTGAGCCGATAGATCATCTCGTAAACGGCCAGCGAGCAGGCTTTGCAATCCAGTCCCACGATCGAAATCTCAACCAGCTTGAGCTTGTCTTTCTCGATCGTCCGCAGCGGCTTCGCTCCGAACGTGTGCCGCGTGGCGTTCCGCAGTTCATTGTCGAAGCGTTCGACGATCTGCTCCGGCTTCGCTCCGGGAAAGGTTTTTGCCGGGTCGTAATCAAAGCTCGCTTCGGCGTTCTTGAAGTCGATGCTCACCAGCTTGAACTGTGGCAGTTGTTTCTCAAAGACCTCGCGCAAGTCCTTCTCACGATCGGGCGAGAACAGACCCGTGATCTGATGCTTGATGAGCTTTGGCTCGTCGGCCGCCGCGAATGACAGAATGCAGAAGAGAGACAAAATCATGATCACAGAATCATGCCACGCAAAAACGCCACAACGCCGATGACGCATCACAACCCCTTCCGACATTCTTGTCTTCATCTTTATTTGAACCATGATTTTGCCAACCTGTCTTACTGATTTTGAAAGAGCGAACTCTGCACGACTTCGAGAATCAGCGTCCGAATGCCGCCACCCTGTGCCTGCGTCTTGGCGACCAGAGCCGCGAGTTGATCGCGGTCGCTGAACGAGGTATCGCGGCCGGTGGAGTAGATCATCAGCCGCTCCGCCAAATTCCTGAGCAAGCGGTTCGAGTCGGCGGCGACCAGCGATTGAAACTCGCGGACTTCTTGGAAGGTGCGGCCGTCGGGCAACACACCCGTCGAATCGACCGGCAATCCAAGCTTGAAGCTGATCCCGATGAAAGGGTCGATTGCGCCGCGCGGTGCCGGATCGCCGTCGCCGATCGAACGGTAGCGCGAGCGCTGCCCACCGATGACGTCAAATGCTTCCAGCGCGAAGCCGGGCGGGTCCAGCTTGGCGTGACACGACGCACACGCGACGTTGTCGCGATGCTTGGCGAGTTGTTCGCGTATCGTCGTCGCGCCGCGCACGTCCGGTTCGACGGCGGCGATGTTGGGCGGTGGTGGATCGGGCGGTTGGCCCAGCAGGCGATCCATCACGAACGCACCGCGCGGAACGGGCGAGGTGGTCGTACCGTTCGCCGTGATCTTGAGAATCGACGCCTGAGTCAAGAATCCGCCGCGCGGGCAATCCGGCGGCAAGGGGACTCGGCGAATCTGCGAACCTTTCACGTCGGGGATGCCGTAATGCACCGCCAGCTTCTCGTTGAGCATCGCGAAGTCGGACTTGATGAGATGGCTCGCGCTGAGGTTCTTGTCGATCAACTCACGAAAGTAGGCTCGCGTCTCGGCAACCATCGAGTCTTGGAGGTACGGATTGAATTCGGGATAAAGTTTTTTATCCGGGTCGGTCGCGGCGATCTGTCGCAGCTTCAGCCATTGACCGAGGAAGTCGTCGATGAATCGTTGCGACTTCGGGTCTTTCAACAGGCGATCGACTTCCGATTGCAGGACGTCTGGCGGATGCAGTTTGTTCGCGGCCGCGAGTTCCGTCAGTCGCTTGTCGGGCATGGAGTTCCAGAAGAAGTACGACAAGCGACATGCGAGGGCGTAGTCGTCGAGTGTGGAACGACGCTCCGCGTCGTGATTCTCGACGCGGAGCGTCGAGCCACTCTCCACATGAAACAGAAAATCGGGCGAGCACAAAGCCGCTCGGTAAGCCCAGCGCATCGCGGACTCAAAGCAGTCGCCGGCCTTCAGTCGTTCCTCGACCTTCGCGACATAAGCCTGACGCAACTCGGCATCGACCGGTCCGCGGAACGCTCGCGGTAGAAAGATCGTCAGCAAGCGGTCGGCATCGACCAGCGGTTGGTCGCTTTGAACAGTCCACAACCCCGGAGCGGGATCGGGACGGTTCTTGCCGGCACCAAGTTGTCGGACTTGTTTGCGTTGCGGTGGCCGCACGGCGGGATGATCGGCCGCTTTGAATTCGCTGATCGGCAGATCGCCGAACAAAACACGGTGGCTGACTGGCGGCCAGACATTGTGCAGTGGTCCTTGAATCTCCAGCCAATCGCAGGCGATTCCGGGGCCGGTGAAGGCCATCGCTCGGCCTTTGCGGCTGTAGTTCGCGACGGGTGCGAGCGACGCGACGTTGAAGCCGATGATCTCGTTGTGATTCAGCCAAGTGACGAGTTGATGCTCCTGCGCGTCCATCGACGGGGCATCGAAATAGCCGAGCTTGTAACTCGGATGCTGACCTCCCCGTCCGTCACCCGTCAGTTGCACGACTGATAGCCGCGCCGCTTCCGTCCCGCGCGAGGGAAGCACTTGCCCCTTGTCCCATTGGAAACTCCACAGCGATGTGCGGACTCGATAAAGGCCAGGATAGATCGTGACATGCTCGATGAAGTACGGGCTGAGCGATTCGTCTTCGTGCCGAAACAAGCCGACGGTCGCCCCGTTGTGGAACGAGCCCATCCGTTCGTGAGCCCCTTCGTCGATGTGATTCTGCTCGGCGGCGGGAGGGAAGTCGGGATCGGGCTTCTTGTCTCTCAGCAGGACGCCGTCCCCATTCATGATGACGTGAGCGACGAACCCGCCGCTGTTCGCCAGCGAGATGCGTCGCGTCTGCACCGTCGGCGGATTGGGGCGAGTCGCGATCGCGAGGTTGAGTACATGGTCGGCCGCCTCAATGTACTTCGCGAGATTGACGTGCGAGATGTCCAGCGCGTCACTGTTCTTGTCGAAGCCATGCGCAGAACCATCCGGCGGCAGCTCCCCCTGCAACGCGATGCCGGGCATGTCGAACAAATCCCGGATCGTGTTCTCGTACTCCGCCCGCGTCAGTCGCCGCAGTCCGGTCCTCGGTTCATTCTGACGCGCGTCCTGCTCAGCCTTGATGAGCGATCCCTTCAGCAACTTGATCACCGCCTCCTTGTCGGCAACCGGCGGACGCGGCTGAGACTTGGGAGGCATCTCACCAGACTCAATGCGGTCATGGATCTTGACCCACTTCGCGAAGTTGTCGCCGCTCGGAGGTTCTAGCTTGGCGAGATCCAGCCCGCCCTGCTTTGAGCCAGAATCATGGCACTCAAAACAATGCTTCTCAAAGAATTGATTTTCGGCGGCAGAACTTTTCAAAGGCAAAACGATGGAACACAGAATGATGAAGACAAGACGAATACCAAAGTGATTGGTTGAAGTTTCTGCGTTCATCGTTTTGTGAAACATGGTTTTGCCTGCTACTTCCGTGTGACCGTTCGCAGTTCGATTTTGTGGTGATTGAGGTTGATCCATTGGAGGGCTTTCAATGGTGTGTGGGTGAGGAAGCGTTGTTGGTGATCGAAGATGGCTAACGGATGGTGCGTGGCGGCTGTGACGGCGAACGCGACTTCGTTGGTCAGCAGCCGCATCTCTTGGGTGCCGATGATTTCCCCCTCCGAAAGAACGGGAATCCTGCGAACGAGCCGTTCCTCGCCTCCCAGGAAATGCGTTAGTGCGTCTCGGAAGAGGATCGGATCGAGGAAGGCTCCCCATTCGGCGAGGCAGCGATTGAGGTGATATTTGAGTTGCTCGCACTGCGGCGTGAGCGGCTTCCAATCGGCGAGGTCGAAGTCGTATCGCAACCGGTCAGCCAGAGTCAGGCGGGTCGAGACGAATTGGTGCTGCACACGCTCCGAGCGGAAGTTGAGCAACGTGCCGTGATGCAGGCCGCTCAGGAATAAGTAATTCAACGTCTGCCCGGTGTGGGCGGGTGTCAGTGCCGAGTCCGCCTTCGTTTCCACGATGGCTCCCTGGTTGATCAGCAAGTCCGCGAAGTATTTCTTGATGAAGCCATCAAGGCTGACCGTCATTTGAAGTTCAGGATCATGGAGAACATCCAGTCCAGCACGCCGACAGCGTCTTGCCAGTTCGGCTTGGTAGAGCTTTTCATCAAGGTAGCGACCGAACTCGTTGTGGATGTCGAATGCGAGACCCGTCACTTGGTGGTCGATTCGATGGAAGGTTTCCTGGTCGATGACTTTGATGGGGGATGAAGTCCAGATGGGCATGACGCGCGGCCTTCGATTGGGAGGGTGGCAAAATCATGGAGACGCTCGGATGACTTTCAGGTGGTCGCGCCGTTGTTGAGTCGATCCGGGCCTTCGATGATCGCAAGGCTGCTGACGTCACTCTTCGAGCATTCCCGCATCGTGATAGATTCCGGCTTCGTCGATCTGGCGAGCCACCGATAGGCGGTAACGTAATTCCTGCTCGACTTGTTCGTCATCAAACGTCGGAAACTGTGCGCGGATGCGAATGCGATCCAGTTCACAGTCGAGGTCAAACAGCCTTGGTCCGTCGAGCATCTTCTCGCCGATGGATCTGCCGCGAGCGTACAGCACTTTCTCGATGAAGTTTGGGTCGATCGGCCGCTTAGTCCTGTCTTCGATCTGGTTCATCTGCTGCTCTTTCTGGTCGTGAATTGAAACTACGCCATCTCCAGTCCGCGGAACGTTCCTTTGCCGGATGAGAACTCGTCGGTCTCGATGCCGAGGCGTTGCAGCATGGAGACGAAGAGGTTGGTCAGCGGGTAGTTGTTCTGTTGATCGAAGGCCAGATGCTGGCCGTGCTTGAAGCCTCCGCCGGCCAGCAGGGCGGGGAGGTTCACGTTCGAGTGCGAGTTCGCGCTCCCCATGCAGGTGCCGTAGAGAACCATTGTGCGATCGAGCAATGATTGACCTTCCTCCTTTGTCTCGCTGAGCGTTTTAAGGAAGTCACCGAGCGCTCCGAATTGGCCCTCTTCGTGGCCGCGCAGTTCGGCCAGTACTTCGGGGCGGTTGCCGTGATGGGTGATGTTGTGAATCACCGTCGTGTCGATGAAGAACGACATGACGCGCGACGAGTCGGTTTCCAGAGCCAGCTTGATGACATCAAAAAAGAGCCGCGTCCGTTGAACAAAGGCTTTCGGATCGTCGATGTCTTCGGGGGCCTTCGCGGTGACGACGGGTTTCGGTTTGTATTCCCAGGACTCGGAGGTCGCGAGTCGCTGTTCCAGATCGCGAACCGCGGTGAAGTATTGGTCCATGCGGTTCTGGTCGCTCTTGGAAAGCGAGCGATTGAGCCGCTTGGATTGATCGCCGACGAAATCCAACAGGCTGCGTCCCTGCTTCAGAGCTTCGACATTCGCGGCGACCTCGGCCGGATTCCCTTGCACGAAGAGTTTCTGAAACAGTTTTTTCGGACTCTTCTCGGACGGGATCGGCGCACCGCTGCGGGTGTAGCTGAGCGTTGAGCCTTCGTTGCTATTGGCCAACACGAGCGACGGATATCGCGTGCGATTGCCGATCAGCTCGGCCGCGTATTGATCGAGCGACACGCCGTTGCGAAAGCCGCCCCGTTCAGGATGCGGCGTGCCGGTGAGGAAACACTTCTCGGCCGCGTGAGCACCGGTGACTCCGGGATGGCTCGTGCCGGAGAAGACGGTGAAGTCATTCCGATTCGCGGCGAGCTTTTGCAAATACGGAGACAGCTCGAAGTCGCGTCCCGATTTCTCCGGGAAGAAGAACTGCGGCAGGATGCCCATGTTGGTCTCGATGGCGATCATGCGGCGCGGAATCGCTTTCGCATCGTCCGCCGCGAACGCCGGTCGCATGGCATCGAGGAAGGGCAAGGCCATCGCGACTCCCGCGCCTCGCAGGAACGTGCGGCGAGACAAAGGGCCGTGAGCAATCGAGTTCGTCGGTGGCATGAAGTTCGTCCTGATTGATGGTGTTGCGATTTGTCATCGTTAGGGAGGCGAGATCGGGGAAAAGCATAGCGAATCGGCCGCCGGACAACTCCCGCGAAGCAGCTCGCATTGTGAGCCGAACGCGCTAGCGTCGGGCGATTCGTGCATTGTGAGCCGAACGCGCTAGCGTCGGGCGATTCGTGCTGTGTGAGCCGAACGCGCTAGCGTCGGGCGATTCGCGCTGTGTGAGCCGAACGCGCTAGCGTCGGGCGATTCGCCGCCAATCGTCATCCACTGCGGCCCGTGGCTAGCGCCATCGGCTCACAAAGCCAGCCGCTTGCAACTCTGAAGTCGTCGGATCATTCTCGCGGGACTTCGAGTTTGTCTCCCGATCCTCCTCATTCTTGATTGGACAATCCTCTCCATCATGCTTCTCCGGATTTGTGTTTCGCCACACGGGCGATTGTTGTGCGAGCCGATCTCGGACGAAACCGGGGACTCAACGGGGACTGCGGCCTCGTTGAGTGACGGCTCGGCGCGGCTGCTTGGCGAGTCGTTTCAGAAGTCATCGGCGGACGGCTTATTGCTGCTGGCCGAGCCGCGAATGACGGAGACTCTGCCGGCCGATTTCTTGTTCTGGCGAGATTACGCGCGGCGATTCTTTCAGGCGGTGTGTCAGCTTGATGAAGAGCGACTGGCGGAGTTCGCGGCGGGGTCGGGAGACCCGCGCCGAGCGCTTACGGGGCGGCCGGATGATCTGGCTCTGGCGGTGTTGATTGCGGAGGCTCCGCCGATGCGCGGGTTGGAATACCTCACGCCGACGGTGCTCAAAGACTTGTGGGACCAGTTGGCCGAGTTGGTGCGACGGCGTGGCGCGGAGACGGACGGCGGGTTGCCCGCGTTTCTCCGAGCGGTGAATCCGTTTCAGCATTTGCTTGGCCGAGTGACGTTTCATCTGGCCGAGAACAAGCGGGACGAGGCTCGGCCATTCGCGTTCTTGGCGACGTACTCGCATCGGATGTCGGCGAAGGCGCAGGTGCAGCATCTCCCGTTGGCTCAGGCGCTCAAGCAGTACGCGGGGGAGCGAGATCAAACGAAGCTCGCCGAACTGCTGGCTCCGGTGCGAGCGGCGGCGGATGGCAGCAAGGTCGTCAACGAGTTACTCACCTCGCGAGCGTTGTTTCAACCGCAAGCGTGGCCGATCACTCAGGCGTATCGGTTTCTGCGCGATGTGCCGGCGATGGAACAAAGTGGTCTCGTCGTGCGCGTGCCCGATTGGTGGAAGGCTCGCAAGCCTCCGCGACCGCAAGTGCGGGTGCGGATCGGCGATCAGCGATCGAGTCAGGTGGGTGCGGACGGGCTGCTGGATTTCTCGGTAGACATGGCGCTCGACGGCGAGACGTTGTCTGACACCGAACGGAAGGCGCTGCTCGCCGCGACGGATGGACTGATGCTGCTCCGCGGCAAGTGGGTCGAGGTGAATCGCGATCAACTGCAAGAGGCGCTGTCTCACTGGCAAGAGTTGCAAGATCAACACGCCGGCGGCATCGACTTCTTGAAGGGAATGCGATTGCTCGCCGGAGCACAGCTTGATGCCGACGAGGCTTCGGTCGATGAGACCGCCGATTGGGTCGGGATCACGGCGGGAGACTGGCTGCGTGAAACGCTGGAGCAATTGCGCGATCCGAGCGGCGTGGTCGGATGCTCGCCGGGAGACGGATTGAATGCGACGCTGCGACCGTATCAAGCAGACGGCGTGCGCTGGTTGTGGTTCATGACGCGACTCGGTTTGGGCGCGTGCCTCGCCGACGACATGGGCTTGGGCAAGACGATTCAGGTGATCGATCTGCTGCTGCGACTGCGGAGTGGCGATGGGGCGTTCGGAGATGTAACCCGAAGCGTAAGCGAGGGCGATCGCTTCACAGAACTTGAGAACGACAATGTCTTGGGGAGCGCTCGCCCTCGCTTACGCTTCGGGTTACATGCGGGGACTCCAAGTCTGCTGATCGTCCCGGCCTCGCTCATCGGGAACTGGAAGCAGGAGCTGGCCCGGTTCGCGCCGCAATTGAAATGTTTCTTCGCGCATCGGTCGGAGTGCGATGCCGAGTTGCTTGAGCGCGTCGCCAAGAAACCCATCGACGAACTGAAAGACTTCGATCTCGTCGTCACGACTTACACGCTCACTCGCAAAGCCGATTGGGTTGCGAAGATGAAGTGGAAACTCGTCGTGCTGGATGAAGCTCAGGCGATCAAGAATGTCGGCTCGGCTCAGGCGAAGTCGGTGAAAAGGCTCGATGCGGCGGGGCGGATCGTGCTGACCGGGACGCCGGTTGAGAATCAGCTTGGGGACTTGTGGTCGCTGTTTGATTTCTGTTGCCCGGGACTGCTCGGCTCGGCGAAGCAGTTCAAGGATTTCGTGAAGCGGCTCAACAAGCAGCAGGATGCTCACGCTTACGGGGCGTTGCGTCGTCTCGTGCAGCCGTACATTTTGCGGCGGATGAAGACCGATCCGAACATCGTCCCCGATCTGCCGGAGAAGACCGAGATGCGGGCCGAGTGCGGCCTGTCCAAGAAGCAAGCGGTGCTCTATGAGCAGTTGGTCGATGACCTCGCTAAGCAATTGAAGAAAGCCAAGGAAGCCCGCGAGTCGGGCGAAGCCGGCGACATGCAGCGGCGCGGGTTGGTGCTGTCGATGCTGATGAAGCTCAAGCAGGTCTGTAATCATCCGTCGCAGTATCTCGCTCAACCGGAGTTCGCGGCGGAGGACAGCGGTAAGTTCGGACGGCTGGCTCAAATCTGTCAGCCGATCGCCGAGCGGCAAGAGAAGATGCTGGTCTTCACACAGTTTCAATCGGTCTGCGAGCCGCTGGCGAAGTATCTGGAACAAGTCTTCGGTCAACCGGGCCTGGTGTTGCACGGCGGCGTGGCGGTCGGCAAGCGGAAGGAGTTGGTGCGGCGCTTTCAAGAAGAGGATGGTTTGCCGTTCTTCGTGATCTCAGTGAAGGCGGGGGGCACGGGCCTCAATCTGACGGCCGCGTCGCACGTCGTTCACTTCGACCGCTGGTGGAACCCGGCCGTCGAAAACCAAGCCACCGACCGAGCTTTTCGTATTGGCCAGAAACGAAACGTACTGGTCCACAAATTCGTCTGCCGAGGAACATTGGAAGAACGCATCGACCAGATGATCCGCGACAAGCAAGAACTAGCCGATCAAATCCTCGGCGTGCAGAGCGAAGGAGAATCGCTGCTGACCGAGATGAGCGACCGCGAGCTGCTAAAATTCGTCGCGCTGGACATCACCCGCGCGGCGGAGGAGTAGGCAGCGAACGCGGCGACAACTTTAGGAGCCGCGACCGTGAGGGAGCGGTGGTCGTTCGGGACTTAGGATCGCTCCCTGACGGTCGCGGCTCTAAACCTTCAGACGCGGCGGACGTTGTTGCTTGCCAATCGACGCCGCGTTGCCCACTCTTCCGCCGATTTTTTACCTTTTCACCTCTTGAACGGAGTCAATCATGGGTTGGAGCTATCGCGAACAATGGGCACCGTATGTGCCGGTCGCTCAGAAGAAGAACAATGCTGTGGCGCACGCGGCGAAGGTCGCGAAGAAGCAGGGGCGGGAGCCGGCCCCGGTGAAGCTCGATGGCCGCAAGATCACGACGACGTTCTGGGGAAAGGCTTGGTGCGAGAACCTCGAAGCGTACAGCGACTACTCCAACCGCCTGCCGCGCGGAGCGACTTACGTTCGCAACGGCTCGGTCGTGGACTTGGTCGTCAAGCCGCGCTGTATCGAGGCGCTCGTCGCCGGTTCGGAAACTTACAAGATCAAGATCGACATCGACGCGCTGTCGAAGCCGACGTGGAAGAAGATCAAGCAAGATTGCTCGGCGTCGATTGATTCACTGCTCGACCTGTTGGCGGGCCGGTTCTCGGACGGAGTCATGCAGCGGCTGACTCAGCAGAAGGCAGGTCTGTTTCCGTCACCGAGCGAAATCAAAATGAAGTGCAGTTGCCCGGACGGAGCGTACTGCTGCAAGCATCTCGCGGCGGTCATGTACGGCGTGGGAGCGCGGCTCGACAAACAACCGGAGCTGCTGTTCGTGCTCCGCGATGTCGATCATCAAGAGTTGGTCTCGCAAGCGGTGGCGGAAGGGAACCTCGACAAGGAACTCGGCGGCGTTGACGGCGGACTCGCCGGTGAAGATCTCGGCGCGCTCTTCGGCATTGAATTGGATTCGGCCGCGCCCGCACCGCCGCCGGCTCGCGGCAAGTCCCGCGCAAAACGCGAGGTGGCTGCGAAGCCGCCTGTGAAACAGACCGCCGCAGCCAAGAAAAAAGTGGTCGCGAAACAGACGGCGACAAAAGAGCTGGCCGCAAAGACGTCCGCAGCCAAAACACAATCGCCAGCCAAGCTGAAAGCGAAGACAGCCAAGACCGACGTGGCGAAGGCTCGCGGAAAAACGGCGGAACCGAAACGGTCGGCTCGAAAAATCGCCGGTTGATCGCCAGTGCTGCTTGCCACAGAAGTCGTGCGGTCATTCCACGGTGGATTTTGGGAGGCATGACTCCGATGTCCCAGGGTTAGACTCGCGCCGACGATTCCGAGCGGGAAGAACCGAAATCATTCCTCTGACCAGATTCCTCTGATAACCAACTTCGAGAGTCCCGCCGCGTCACAGAAAATCCATTGCCTGTTTCGGAGTCCGCCATGAGTCTACTTTCGCGTCGCGATTTCCTGGTCTCAGCAATGTCGGCAAGCGTGGCCGGCTGGTCGTGCTGCACGCGCGGCGCGGAGGACACGACAGCCGAGCCGATCATCGACATTCATCAGCACACCAACTACCGCGCACGAACCGCCGAGCAGTTGCAGGCTCATCAGCGGACGATGGGTGTGACACAGACGATCCTGCTGCCGGCTGGGAGCGCGGTCAAACGTCCTTCGACCGGCGATGGCAAGCACAACACGCTGGGCGGAGTCGGTGCTGGCGGCAATGACACGGCTCTCACATTGGCTCGGCAGCATCCGAAAGAGTTTTTCTTCGGAGCCAACGAGGTCACCGATCTACCCGAAGCCCGCGCGGAGATTGCCAAGTATCTCGATCTGGGCGGGATCATCATCGGCGAGCAAAAGTTCGCCTTGGAATGCGACTCGGCCGAGAGCCAAGTCCTCTACAAGCTGGCGGCCGAGTACCGAGTGCCGATCCTCATGCACTTTCAACACGGCACCTACAACCTCGGCTTCGAGCGATTGCATAAGATGCTCGAAAAGTATCCGCAGACGAACTTCATCGGACACGCTCAAACTTGGTGGGCCAACATCGACAAGAATCACGCCGATCAAAACGTGCTCTATCCGAAGGGCAAGGTAACGGCCGGCGGTTTGACCGATCGGTATCTGGCCGACTATCCGAACATGTTCGCCGACATGTCCGCTGGCTCCGGCCTGAATGCACTGACTCGCGACGAAGACCACACGCGCGGGTTCCTCGATCGCCATCAAGCGAAAATCCTCTACGGCAGCGACTGCGATGATCGAGTCGGGATGGGTGCCGCCTGCTCGGGTTCGCAAACGATCGCCGCGATCCGCAAACTCGCCCCGAACAAAGCCGCCGAGCGAAAAATCCTGTTTGAGAACGCCAAGAAGGTGTTTCGTCTGTAGAACCCTAGTTTGAAACATGTGTGCTTTTTGCGCGCACCATTCGGGAATTGGAAATTGAGGATTGGAAATTGGCGATTGAAAATTGTGGTTGTGACTTCGCGTCAATTTCCAATTTCCAATGCGAGAATCGTTAGGGCTGTGCCAGAACTAACTCAGAGACTTCAATGATGCGATCGGCCTCTGCGGTCTTCCAATCTCTTGCGGTGTTACCGTTGCACCGCAAGAGATTGGAAG
>JBJXEX010000112.1:0-37040 GCA_046156195.1 Planctomycetaceae bacterium
ATCGAGGAAGAACTCAACCTCAAAAAGCTGACGAGCTGCGACCACCTCGACGACCTGGTGAGCTACGTCTACAAGCCGAACCAAAAAGCCCTCGGCCCCAAGTACGGCAAGCTGCTGGGAGCGATCACCCAAACGCTCGCGGCCACCGACCCGAGCGAAAAAACGCTCGACCCGCTTCGCCGAGGCGAAAGTGTCACGCTGAAGGTCGCCGACACCGAGGTCGTGCTGCTGCCCACCGACATCGTCATCACCACCCAACAAGCCGCCGAATGGGTCAGCACCGACGAGCGGGGCGTCCAAATCGCGCTGAGCACACACCTGACGCCGGAGCTACTCCAAGAAGGGATCGCCCGCGACTTCGTCCGCCAAGTCCAACAACTCCGCAAAGACGCCAACCTCGAAATCCAAGCCCGGATCAAAGTGTCGTATGCGACTGACGACGCGGACGTGCTCGCCGCGTTGCAATGTTGGGGCGAATACATCCGAGGCGAAACGCTGGCGGATGCCGTCACTCTGAATGCAAGTGTTTCGGCCGACGTGAAGGCCGTGACGATTGGCACCGCCAAGTTGCCAATCTGGATCGACGCCAAATAAGGAGGCCAACTCGCAAAGACTCAAGCTGAACTCGAAACGATGACCAGACAGTTGTTGGGACTGCCTCCCAATGAGCGACTGTTTCTTGGCGAGCGATTGGTCGAAAGTGTTGATTGCTTTGCTTCGCCAGAAATCGCCGAAGCGTGGTCTGCCGAAGTGGCCCGTCGATTAGACGATTACGAATCCGGGAGGGTGAGAAGCATTCCATCGGCTGTGGTTCACGCCGAAGTTCGCCGTCGAATGCAATCATGATTCCCGTGGAATATCACCCTGACGCGCAGGAAGAACTCGCCGAGTCTGTGCGTTACTACGAAGTTCGCCAAACGGGACACTTCTCGCTGATCCCGACAGTGGCTGCGAGAGACGACCTCCCCGAAGAGCCGGTTACACCCAAGAGGTCTTGTCTTGGTCCGACAGATCGGGGTCGGGAATTGTGAACACAATTTCTTGAAGATACGCTCCACCCCGTTGAAATTCTGGTCGCTCCCACTTGTCTCCATTGGTTCCCGAAATGTCTGACTCGCAAAAGTTCCAGGTCAATTTGCGTGGCGTGATCGAACTGCTGTCAGACCATCTCTACACCTCGCCACAGATCTATTTGCGAGAGTTGTTGCAAAACGCCGTCGATGCCATCGTCGCCCGACAACATCAGGAACCCGAACACGCCGGCGACATTCGGCTCGAGGTCATTGAGGCGACCGCGAAACGTCCCGCCGTCTTGACCGTGACGGACGACGGGATCGGTTTGACGGAAGACGAGATTCATCAATTCCTGGCCACGATCGGCGAGTCTTCCAAGCGAGGGGCCGCCAAACGTGACGATTTCATCGGTCAGTTTGGGATCGGCCTGTTGTCGGCCTTTGTGGTGTCGGACGAGATTGTGATCGTGACGAAATCCCTGCGGCCCGGCAGTCCGACGCTCGAATGGCGCGGGAGGCCGGACGGGACGTATTCGCTGAGAACGCTCCAGGCGGATGTCGAGCCGGGCACTCAAGTGCATCTCCGCGCGAAGGAGGGGCAAGAAGAGCACTTCCAATTGGACAAGGTCCGAGACACGGCCACTCATTTTGGCTGCTTCTTGCCGATCCGTGTGGAGGTCTCGGCTCGCAAACAGCGAACGATCATCAACGCCGAGCCTCCCTGGATGTTGGCGAAGCAAGACACGGCCGAGAACCGCGACGAGCTGCTGGCCTATGGCAAGCAGGTGTTTGATCAAGATTTCTTCGATGTCATCCCGTTGCGATCCGTAGCTGGCGGTGTTGAGGGTGTTGCCTTTGTGCTCTCTGAAGCGGCACCGATTTCCGCGAAGCGCACGCACCGCGTCTACTTAAAGAACATGCTGCTGTCCGAGTCGGCCGAGAACCTGCTGCCCGACTGGGCCTTCTTTGTCAAATGCGTGGTCAACGCGACCAAGCTGCGACCCACCGCTTCGCGCGAGTCGTTTTATGACGACGCCAAGCTCGTGCGCACGCGCGAGGAACTCGGACAGTGCTTGAAGAAGTACCTCATGCGGCTCGCCAAGCAGGATCACCAACGGCTCGACACCCTGATTGCACGCCACTATCTGGCGATCAAATCGCTTGCCATCGACGATGACGAGTTCTTTCGCTTGTTCATCGACTGGCTGCCGTTTGAAAGCACTCTGGGGACGATGACGCTGGGCGAGCACTTCGCGAAGCAAACTCAATTACGTTATGTGCCGTCGGTCGATCAGTTCCGACAGATCGCGGGAGTCGCTGCCGCTCAGGGGCTGACGGTGTTCAACACCGGCTACACATACGACACCGATCTGTTTGAGAAACTGGTCGAGACGTTTCCCGACCGCGAAGTCACGCTGGTCGATGTGAATGATCTCACGCAGGCTTTTGAAGAGCTGACTTTGGATGAACGCGATGAAGTCTTCGATCTGATCGAATTGGCCGACCGAGTGCTGCAACCCTTGAAGTGCTCCGTCGAGATTCGCAAGTTCGCTCCGGCCACGCTGCCGACACTCTACACGTTGAACGACGCCGCGACGTTTCTGCGATCCATCGAGCAGACTCAAGAAGAAACTGACGATCTCTGGACCGACGTGTTGGACAACCTGGCGACAACTCCGGCGACGGATGCCTGCTCGCAGTTGTGCCTGAACTACAACAATCCGCTCGTCCGAAAGTTGGCTGGCGTGCGTCATCGCGAACTCGTCCGCCGCGCGATCGAGATGCTTTATGTGCAGTCGCTGTTACTGGGGCACTACCCGCTCAATCCAAAAGAAACCCTCTTGCTGAGCGAGGGCTTGCTAGGGCTGATTGAATTGGGAATTGCCGCTCAATCAAAAACCACCACACGAGATTCTGGCCAATCAGGAGCTGAGTGATGCCCAAAGCTGATCCGTGGACGAAGTTGTTCGACCTGCAAAGTCAGTCGAGTTCACCCGCCAAAATTTCCGCGATCGAAGCCTTTGTCCGAGAAGCGGATTCTTCGGGCGACAAGGATCTCGCGGTTGCGGCTCGCGAGGCTTTGATCGAGGCGGGTGTTTTTGGCGGAGCACACGACAAAGCTCTGGTGGCGTTCGCCTGGTGTCTCGCGCAGTACGACAAGAACAGCGAAGAGATTGATGGAGACGACTTGTTGTGGCGGTACAAGTGGATCCTCGGCAGCCTGCCAGAATTCCCGACCATCTCTCAGGAGCGAATCAAGTCGTTGCAGAACGATTTTGAACAGCGACTGAAGACGCACGGCTTTAGTATGCGGCCGATTCTCAACCTGCGAATGGGTATTGCTCTTGAAATGGGAGAGATCGACGAAGCTCAAGAGTGGTATCAGCAATGGAAGGCCGCAAAACGTGATGCGATGGCCAATTGCCGTGCGTGTGAGATGAATGCAGAAGTTGCATCGCTCTCGGCCTTCGGACAGTACAGCCAAGCTGTGAAGAAGGCGGTCGCTCTGATCAACGGAAAACACAGGTGTGAAGCAGTTCCGCAGTCGACGTATGGGAAAGCACTTTATCCTCTCATTCAATTGGGCCGACTGGATCAAGCCAAAGTCTTTCAAAAGACTGGTTATCCGCTGGTCGCTAAGAAACACAATCTCCTCACGACTATTGCGCAGCATTTGTTTGCGGCGGCGGCGTTCGACGACCTGAGCCACGGCATTCGGATCATTGAAAAGCATCTGCCTTGGGCGATCGCCACGAACGAATTGCTGTCCCGCATGCGATTCTTTCATTCGACAGCGCTGTTGCTGGAACGTGTTGCTCAGACACGTCCCAAACCTCGCAAGCTCAAACTGCCTGCGACTCTTTCCTGCTATCGGGCCGACTCCACCTATTCTCCCGAAGTACTGGCGAACCATTTCCGCACCGAGGCCGACCTTTTGGCGGCGGCATTCGATCGGCGAAACGGAAATCGGTACTTCGCAACATTGTTCGATTCAGACCGGGCTAGTTCTCCGCGAATCGCAGCACGGGGCGCAGCGATCGAATGAGTTGGCTGTAATCCGCGTCCGCGTCGGACTTCAGCAGGTAGCCCGCCACATATTTCGAGTGCGTGACGACTCGGTCGTAATCGCTGTTTGAGGTTGTGAGCACGAACACGACCGAGTCTTTCAATTGCGCGTCACGGCGCAGCTCATCCAGGAACTCGATGCCCGTCATGCGGGGCAGATTCAAGTCGAGCACAATCACGCAGGGCTGCGGCATCTCCGAGTGATCCTCGCCATGCAACATTCGCAGCGCGGCGACTCCATCCGAGGCAACGTACAGCGGATTGGCAATGTGCTGCCGAGCGAACAATCGCCGAATCGCTTCGACATCCACCTCGTCATCTTCGACAAGCAGGATCGAAGGCATTGCACTAGTCATGACTGCCTCTCCGTTCTCCTCGAGGTGAAACCGAATTCGGCCAGGTGAATCGAAAGGCGGTTCCGTGGCCGGGCTGGGACTCGACAGTGACTTGTCCCCCTTGCCGCTCGACGACTTTTTTGACGACGGCCAATCCGATGCCGCTGCCTTCCACTTCGTCGCGAGGCTTGAGGGTCTGAAACATGCGAAAGATTCGGGCATGATACTCAGGCGGAATTCCGGGTCCATCATCGCGAATAGTAAATTCGACTAGCCGGCCGCGGGACACCGCCGAGACTTCGATGCGGCCGTCGGCTCGGTCGTGATGCTTGATGGCATTGTCGATCAGGTTCCGAAAGACCAATTCCAGCGGCGTCTTGTGGGTGGTGAGCCGCGGCATGTCGTCGGCCACATGGACGGTGAATCCGGCGGGAGGGGTCAGCATCTCGACGACCGAGCGAACCAATGGGCCGGTCTGAATCGCCAGCACGTCTCCCAGTTGGTGGCCGACTCGCGAGTATTGCAGCAGGTCGTCCAGCAAACGATCGAGCCGACCGATCCGCTGCCGCAACTTCCGCAAGTGCTCGCGCGACGCTTCCGGCAACGAGCTTGTCGCGTCTTCGGCGATCCATTTCGACAAGTTGTCGATCCCTCGCAACGGCGTCTTGAGGTCATGCGAAGCGATGCGGGTGAAGTCCTCCAGTTCTTGATTGCTCCGTTCCAATTCCTGAGCTTGGCGACGCAATGTCCCTTCGGTTTGCTTGAGTCCGTTGATGTCCTGCATTTGTCCAAAGAATTGGAGCGGCCGGCCTTCCGCATCGGTGATCACGGTGACGTTCAGCAACGCCCAAAAGAGGCTGCCATCCCGGCGGACGTAACGCTTCTCCGTCTGATAGGTCCGACTGGCTCCGGCGAGAAACCGATTGATCGCCGCGTCGTCCGCCGGCATATCGTCGGGATAGGTAATCTCGCGAATGTGCATGCCCACCATTTGCTCGGCCGTGTACCCCATCATTCGGCTGTAGGCCGCGTTGACCCGCACGAAGCAACCGCTCAGATCGACCAGATCCATGCCGATTGGCGAGTCGTCAAAGGCCGCTTGAAAGTGCAGTTCGCTTTCACGCAGTGCCGCTTCCGCCTGCTTGCTCGCGGTGATGTCCAGGTTCGATCCCGTGACTCGCAATGGCCGCCCCAAGGCATCGCGGAGCACCAAACTCCGCGACAACACCCAACGATAGGTGCCGTCCTTGTGACGCAGACGATGCTCTAATTCGTAGTGCTCCAGTTTGCCCGCCAGATAATCGCGAAAGGTCGCCAACGCTCGGCCGTGATCATCGGGATGAATGCGGCTCTCCCAGGCTTCAAAACTGGAGGGCAGCTCGTGGTCCGCGTAGCCCAACATCCCTTTCCATCGCGGCGACTGAAACACCTCGTTGGTCAGCAGATTCCAATCCCAGATGCCGGCATCGGTCCCGCGGATGACCAGTTCGAGTTGCTCGGTCGCGCGAGCTCGTTCCGCCAACGCGGCACCGATGATCAAGGTCATCAGGACCGCCACGCTCAAGAAGTGCTGGACCGCCAGCACCTGCCCGGTCGCGGAGTCGACTTGCCACGCGAACGGGCCGCGACCGTGAGCCGTATACCCCACCGCCACCAAGGACATCGCGAGAGTCGCGGCAGAAGCTCCCCACGATCCAAACCGCAGCACGGCCCAAACCAAAATCGGATACAGCATGAACGCGCGGATGAATAACGGAGCGGGGACGTCGCGTGTCCGTTGAAAGATCAACACCGTCATCCCCAGCAGGAGCGTCATAAGGAGGGCCGCCTCTGCCCAGCGTGTCCGGCTCAGGAGTCGCATCGTCAATACTCCCGATGCGTTCCATGCCAACACGACCGGAGTCACGAGCAACAGACCGAGCAAGTCCGCGACTAGCCAAACGCGCCACACCGGCCAGAACCCCGCCCCCGAACTCAGCGTGACCAACGTCGCCCCCAACACCGCTCCACAGAAGCACGCCGGGAATGCCGACACCGCCACCAAACCAAAGACTTCGCGCAGACGATTGAGCGTGATTGGCCTCCCGGCGTAACTCACCAACGCCCAAGCCGCGAGCCACGACTCCAAGCCGTTCGCCGCCGCGAAACCCAAACTGACGACCAGTGAACTACCGGCCCACAGATTCGCGATCAGATTCGCACCGCAGCCGCTCGCGAGCAAACATCGCCAGTCACGCCGGTCGCGCAGAACCAACACGCCGACGAGCAATCCATTCGGCAACCAGAACCCCGCGATCCGTTCTGGCTGAACCACAAACAGCAGACTGAACCGAGCCAGCGCCAAGTACGACAGCGCCGTGATCACCGCACAGGTCGAGGTCTTCCAGGGACACGGCGGAGAATACTCGGCGGGAGATGCTCCAGTTCGTGTCTCCATGATGGTTCACCTTTGCGAGAGGGGTCGGGTGTGCGAATTTCAGAAATCGCCGGTCTCAATTTCCCCACTTCCCAAGTCGAGAACGGCGATTTCTGAAATTCGCACACCCGCCCCCGTAGCCCTTATGACCGCGTAAGTATCGACGATGGCAGTGTGCCGCAGGTGGTGTTGAATCTCAATTGGTGTGCCCACGTTGGACTGGCCGCCTGCGCCGTGGTTTGGCAAACTGGCACAAACATTTTGGAATCATGTTTCAGCCCACAAGTCGTGAGAGGAATCGCCAATGGCTAGCGTCGTTCTGGAACCGGAAAGTGAAGCTCGGCTGCGCGGGTTTCAGGAGGTTGTCGAAGTGTTCGACCACTCCGGGAAGCGGATGGGGTTCTTTCATCCGACGCAAGCTCCCGAAACGTCCCTGCCGTTGCGAGACAGGTCGCCATTCACCGATGAAGAAATCCTCGCGCGTTGCCGACAGACCGAAGGCCGACCATTGGCGGACATCCTGCAAGACTTGAGGCGGCGATGAAGTTCTCTGTGTCATGGAACTCGGCGGCAGAGACAGACCTTGCCGACATGTGGCTCGATCATCCGCAGTTGCAGCGGGAGATCGCTGAGGCCGCCAATCGCATTGATTCGTTATTGCGAGTCGCTCCTGAAAACGCGGGCGAGTCTCGCTTGGACACTGTGCGAATTCTGGTGATTGATCCACTGCTTGCGGTTAAACGATTCAGTCACCCTTCCAAGCCGCTCATGCGGCCGTTGCTATCGCCGAACGATTCGGCTTTCGCGTCCAGGCGATCGAAGCAAGATAGGAACAAGTTGTTGAGCGGCGTTTCCTTTTCCAACTTGAGGAATCGTCCCGGCTTCACCGAACCGCTGCCTCGGCCCGCCAGGATGATCGGCAGGTTGTGGTGCGAGTGCGCGTTGCCATCACCGAGTCCGCTGCCGAACAGCACCAGACTGTGATCGAGCAGCGTCCCTTCGCCCTCTTTGACCGACTTGAGTTGTTGCAGGAAGTACGCGAACTGCTCCATTTGAAACTTGTCGATCTTCTTGAGCTTCTCGACTTTGTCCGCCTCGTTGCGATGGTGAGACAGTTCGTGATGTCCCTCGTTGACGCCGACTGAGGGATAGGTCTTGTTGCTCCCCTCATTGGCGACCATGCAGGTGATGACGCGGGTGCTGTCCGTTCGGAACGCGAGCATCATCAAGTCATACATCAGCCGCAGATGCTCGCGGCCGTCCTTGGGGATGCCCTTCGGAATCTCGATGTTGGGCCGAGTGTTCTTCGCCTGAGTCTCGGCTTGCTCGATGCGAGTTTCGATCTCGCGGACGCTGGTGAAGTACTCGTCGATCTTCTGCCGATCCGTTTGGCCGAGCTTATCCTTCAACTTGGCCGCGTCGCCGGCGACGACATCCAGCACGCTCTTGCGATACGCGGCTCGCTTCGCGCGGACGAGCGGATCGTTCTCCTCACCACCGAACAGCCGCTCGAAGACCAGACGCGGGTTGATCTCCTTGGCCATTGGCGTCGATTCGGATTTCCACGAGATCGTGTTCGAATACGCGCAGCTATATCCCGAATCGCAATTGCCCGACGAGCGCCCCGGCTCGATGCCCACTTCCAGCGAAGGCATCCGTGTGAGCGTCCCGATCTTCGACGCGATCCACTGATCCGCTGACATGCCGACCTTGATGTTCGCTCCCGCCGTCTTCACCGGATGAGCACCGGTGAGGAAACTGGCCGCCGACCGAGCATGATCGCCCGGCCCATCCCCTTTGGCTCGGCCGTTGTCCTGAGCCAACCCGCTGATCACCAGCAAGTCACTCTTCAGCGGAGCCAATGCTTCGAGCGACTCGACCAACTCAAAGCCTTCGCCCGGCGTCTTGGGAAACCACGCTGACTGAATCACACCGTTGGGCTGCGACACAAACGCCATTCGCGTCGGAATACTCTTCCCAGCGGCAGCCGCCTTCTCCGCCGCGACACCCAGAGCATGAGTCGCCAACATCGAATCGAGCACCGGCAGAGCGACCGCCGCTCCCAAACCTTTCAACAACGTCCGGCGCGAGATCAAGCCAGAGCCGGCAAAGGTCCGCATGGTCGCTCGCTGAGCGGCATTGATGAGTTGAGTCATGATTCGTCTCCGCTGGGTTGGTCTTCGTGTTTCGTTTCAGGCCAGAAATCGCGGACCTGAACTCGGTCCAGCCATGTGCTGTAGTGTCGGCTTCCATGACAGACCGACAGGACGATGATTTCATCGACGACGATCTGATAGTAGATGAGGTATTGGAATCTCTTGAGAATCACTCGCCGAATCTCGATATCGAGCGGATTTGCTTCCCACAGGGGAAAGCGCTCAGGATCAGCTTCGATGGCGTCCAAAGACGAGTAAACGAGCTGAAGAAAGTCCGCTCCCAATCCACCATGTTTTTCGAGGTAGGATGCTGACCGCACAATCTCCCGATGGACCGGGCTGCGAACGCGAAAATTCATCGCTTGACCTCGGCCAGAGCCTTCCATGCCAGAGCCTTCGACTCTGCCAAGCTCATTGATTCATAGTCGCCGGATTGAACTTCTTCGACAGCTCGTTTGAGTTCTTCCACGAACTCTGGCGACACGTCATCGGGATCCCATTCCAGACTCTGGCAAACTTGCTCGGCGAACGCTTGCCGTTGCGGACGAGGCAATTTCAGAACTTCGGTCAGTAATTCGTTCGCACTCATGAAGAGTCTCCTTTTCAATCGAGCTTGCCGTCGCCACGACGCATTTGGAACGGTTCGCTCAACACGATCTGAGTGATGAGTGTTGAGAATCGGTAGCCGTCATCGGCGTGAGTGTCGAGGAGCTTATCGACCGCGCATCGGTCGTAGTATTCGAGTCCTCGGCCGATGGCATAAGTCAGCAGCTTTTCGGCGAGGCAGCGATTGAATTGTTTCTCGCGGCCTTTGAGGATCGCGATCAGTTCGGTTGAGCCGTTGAATTTGTCTCCGCTGGGCAAGATGCCAGAGGCGTCAATTTCGTGCGGCCCGTCCCGATCGCGCCAATGGCCGATCGCATCGAAGTGCTCGAAGCCGAAGCCGAGATCGTCCATTTGGCGATGGCACGAATTGCAGACCGCGTTCTCGCGGTGAAGTTTCAGTTGCTCGCGCAGTGACGCTCCCGGCTGAGCCTTTTGCGTCTCTTCGAGGCTGGGCACGTTCGGCGGCGGCGGTGGCGGAGCGGTGCCGAGGATGTTTTCCATGATCCACTTGCCGCGTTTCACCGGCGACGTGCGGCCGGGGTTCGAGGTCACGGTCAGGATGCTCGCGTGCGTCAGTAAGCCAGCTCGGCCGGTCGCGCTGTCCAGCGACACTTTGCGGAACTCATCTCCCTTCACGCCTGCGAGGCCGTAGTGCTTGGCGAGCCGCTCATTGACGAACGTGAATTGGCCGCCGAGCAACTCCAGAGTGCTGAGGTCTTCATGCAGGATGTGCTCAAAGAACTTCGTGGTCTCGCGAAGCATGTCGTCCCGAAGCTGCGGCGAGTAATTGGGAAACTTGGTGGCATCGGGGGTCAGTTCATCAAGGCTCCGCAGGTTCAGCCATTGCAGCGCGAAGTTCTCGACCAGGGCTTCCGAGCGTTTGTCCTTCAGCATCCGTTTGACTTGCTGCTGAATGATGTCCGGTTTGCGGAGTTCGTCTTTCTCAGCCAGCGCGAGCAGTTCGTCATCGGGCATCGAACTCCACAAGAAGTACGAGAGTCGCGTCGCCAGTTCGAACTGCGTGATCTCATGCCGAGCTTTCGGATCGTTGGGGCTCGCATCGGCTTCGACTCGAAACAAGAAATTCGGCGAGCAGAGCACTCCTTGCAGCGCGAACTGCATCCCGCGCTCAAAGGTCTCGCCTTGAGAGACAGCTTTCTCGACGAGCGGCACGAAACGATTGACCTCATCCTCGGTGACTGGCCGGCGGAACGCTCGCCGCATGAGCGGTCGCAGGTTGTCGCGAACGGCGTCGGGGAGCGGTCGCGTCGCGGTCGGCCGAGAGACGATGAGTTTGCGATGTGACTCCGGCAAGTCGTCTTCACGCAGGTCGAGCGGGCCGGCGACCTCCAACCAACCGATGTAAAGGTTGCGATCGTTGCCGCCCCGCTTGGCTTTCGGATCGTAGAAATCATTCGGGAACGCGGCCGTGAATTTGTGTTGGCCCGCTTTCAGCCGCAGTTTGAATTCGTACTCGGCACGCTCCCGTTTGCCTTTGACCTCGAACGTGTGGACCGATTTGTCGTCGATCAGGAATTCCATTTTTGCGAGTTCGTTTCCCGCTTGATCGGCCATCGCCTCTCCGCGCAGCAGGTACTCCGCATCGCGCGGAAACTTGTGCTGAGCGACAACGTGTCCGGCCGAGTTGATCGAGTAACCGTCCCCTTGTTCCTCGGCCGAACCGCCCGGTTGGAGTTGCTTTCCGGCAAAGCGAACCTTGCGCGACTTCGCGGGATCGGCCGTGCTGATGACCTTCTCGCTGATCTTCTCCGCCGCATCGAGATATTTCTCCATCAGCAGCGGCGAGACCGACAACACGTCGCCGATGTTGTCGAAGCCGTAGCCCACGTCATCGGACGGGAAATCGTTCGCCGGTTCAAAGTCCACGCCGAGTAAATCTCGCACGGTGTTGTTGTACTCGGCGCGGTTCAGCCGGCGGACGGTGACTCGGCCGGGATCGCGTTCGAGCTTGCAGTCGATGTTGAACAGCTTGTCTTCGAGCCACGAGGCGATGGCGAGGAACTCGTCATGAGTCGGCCGCTCGCGCCCCTCTTCCACCGGCGGCATCGCTTCGATCTGCAACATCGGGAGGACTTTCTCCCAAACCTTACGAGCCTTCTGCACCGACTTCTCGCTGTCGAAGTTGTGCAGCGCGATGCCACCTTCGGGGTCTTTGTCGCCGTGGCATTCGACGCAATGCTTCTGAATGAACGGGGCAATCTGCGTTTGATAGGTGTCCGGTTTGGCGGCCTCGACGGTTTGAGGTCCGACCGCTCCGGTGCCCCACATCACGACGCCCACCAGCACGATGGCTCCGACGCCACAGACACTCCACAACGGCCACAACCGCCGAGCAACCGATCGCGCGCGACGCTTGGTGCCGGACTTCGACGTAGCCGCGTTCGCCAGAACGCGGGGCTTTCGCTGTTTGGCCACGTCCTCCGAAACGAGGGGCTTCCTCCGTTTCACCCACGTTCTGGCGAACGCAGCTACGGCATTGAAAACGCCGGTCTTCTTTTTGGCGCGGGGGGCAGTGGTCGGCTTGGCTGAGTCTGCGACAGGCCGTTTCATCGCGCTGGCATAGTTCTTTTCGATCGCTCGCTCAAACGAGGACGCGGCGGGGACGGTGTAGGCGGCTTTGCATTCCTCGACGGGGCAACGGCCCTGCTTGCCGGCGTGTCGCGCATCGACCTTGAACGTCGCACCGCACGCGGGACAGGTGATCGGAATCAGTTGTTTGGTAGGCTGGCCGGACATTGGGCTTCACACGCGGGCGGGGAGAAAGGCGCGGAAATGGAAAATGAGAAATGAGAAATGGAGAATGCAAAATGGAAAGGCATCTGCCGGCATTTTGCATTTCTCATTCTGCATTTCTCATTTTCCATTCATGCGTTTGGGAGCGGAGTCGTTTCGTGACAACGCGAACAGTTTATCCGGCGCTTTCCGGGCGGGACAGCAGGTTCTCGCCAACTCGGGACTCGGCCTGACGGTCAAATCGGACAACCATTAAACTCCGATCAATCGTCGGGGAGGCGGTCCGCCTGCCAACGTGATTGTCACAGTTTTTCAGAGGCACAGGCGAGCCGCCCGTGCTACGAGAGTTCATGCCTCAAGCCGCCACTTCGCTTCGGTCTGTCGCGGTCCTGACGTTGCTGACGCTGGGGCAGATGGGACTGCAATTCGCCATGCAACTCATGCTGGCGAAGTGGTTCGGCACCGAATCGGACATGGATGCCTTCGTCGCCGCATCGACGTTGCCGCTGGTGGTCAGTGGATTGTTGGCGGGTGCCTTGGCTTCGGCGTTCGTGCCGACCTATATCGAGACGCGGCAACGCGACGGCGAGACCGCCGCATGGTCGATGGCGGTGCAGCTTCTGTGTTGGTTGTCATTGTTCACGATCTTGCTGTGGCAGGTCTCGAAGAGGTTTGCCGAGCCGTGGATGCGAACCCTGCATCCCGGCTTCGATGACGAACAAATCCTGCGCACGGCCGAACTGTTTCAAACGCTCGCGAGCTTGATGGTCTGGAACAGTTTGAGCGGGCTGGTCCGCGTGTGGAATCACTGTCACGGACGCTTTGCCGTCACCGGAATCGCAGCGCTGCTGGGGAACGCCGTCACGTTCGGCTTGGCCTGGCGTGGCGGACGGATCGGCGGCATGGATCAGATCGCTCAAGCGGTCAGCATCGGAGCGATGGTGACGTTGGCGATCCAGATGCCGTGGGTGACTCTCTTCAAACGCGGTTGGCCGGTGACGAAGGAGTCACAGTCGGCGGTGCAGCGCTGCTTTCTCCTGATGCTGCCGCTGGTGATCGGGTTGGCCTGCAATCAACTCGATCCATTGCTGGATCGGTATCTCACGTCCCCCTCGCCGAGGAGCGTCTCGCAACTCGGATTCGCATCGCGCTTGGCGGCAGCCGTGCTGACTCTGAGCACGAGTGGCCTCGCGGTCGTGGCGTTTCCGGCACTCGCGCGTCACGCGGCCGAGCGTGATCACGACAATCTGCGCTCCGAGATCGCCGCCGCATTACGATTCCTGACGCTGTTGCTGGTGCCGATCGTCGTCGCCTTGGTTTGGTTCGGCGAACCTCTGATTCGCGACTTGTTGCAGCGCGGCCGGTTCTCGATGGATGACACACGCGTGGTGTCGTCCGCGCTGGCGATGCTCTGCGGCATGATCGTCGGTGGCAGCTTGGGCGAGATCGCCGCAAAAGTGTGGTACTCGCAACACAACACCCGCATGCCGGTGATTGTCGGTTTGATCGGCTTCGGGATCGGCGCGGCGCTGAAGTTTCGTTGGGTGGGATCGCACGGCGTCATGGGCTTGGCGGCGGCGACGTCGGTGTTTTATCTGCTCAACGCGTTCGTGCTGCTGGGATTGATCGCGAGGCAGTTGGGGTTGGGTATCTTTCGTGGTGTGATCGGCACACTGATCCGAGTGGCCATCGGTTCTACAGCGGCTGTGGGTGTCGGTTCGATCGTGCTGCGGACCTCATGGCCGTGGCCCTCGCTGTGGGGAGCAGCCAGCGGCGGAGTCACGTTGCTCGTCGTGCTGGTGCTGTTGCGCGACGAGGTCGCTTGGCGAGCGCTGCGGATGCTGTTCCCGGCTCGGATGCGGGAGCCGCGATCGTGACTGAGCCGGCCTCGTGGGAATCAACAATCTGCTCGCTGTGTGGTGACGCGCGGTCCCGCTCCGTCTTCAGCGCGAGCGATCTGCTTTATGGCTGTCCCGGCGAGTTCACGCTCGTGCGATGCGAGGCGTGTCGTCACGTCTTCTTGAATCCGCGACCAACGCGCGAGTGCATCGGCCAGTTCTATCCCGCCGACTACGGCCCGTTCCGAGGTGGAACAACTTCCGGCCGACAGCCGGAAGCCGATCACCGACAGCCGACAATTTCCGGCCGACAGCCGGAAGCCGACAGCCGACAGCCGTTATCCCCTTTTTCATCAACTCACTCAGCACCTTGCCGCTCGAAACTCGACCCGCGTTCGTGGCGTTGGCTGAGGTCGTTGGTCCTGTGGTGGATCGACTCGCGAGCCGCACCGATTCCGAAGTGGGAAATGGCAAATGGCAAATGGCAAATGGCAGATCGCCAATCGCCAATTTCAAATCTGACATCTGACATTTCAAATCTGCCATCTGAAATCCCGCCGCGAGCTTTGGAACTCGGCTGCTCGCACGGCGCGTTCTTGCAACAGCTTCGCGATCGTGGTTGGGAGTGTCTCGGCATCGAACCGGCGGGTGAGGTCGCGCGCCGGGCCGCCGAATGTGGATTGGAAGTGCGAGTCGGTTCGCTGGAGTCAGTCGTCGCCTCCGATCCGCAGACGTTCGCTCCGAGCAGCTTCGATGCGGTCGTCGCTTGGATGGTGGTCGAGCACTTACATGATCCCATCGCAACGCTGCGACTCGCGCGGGAGTTGCTCAAGCCGGGGGGCACGTTGTCGTTCAGCGTGCCAAATTTCGGCTGTTGGGAACGGCGAGCGTTCGGCCAATTCTGGTACGCGCTGCAACTACCGACGCACTTGCAACACTTCACGACCACGTCGCTGCGTCGCCTGTTGGAGACCAGCGGCTTTGAATTGGTCGAGCTGATTCACCAGCGGAACGTCAACAACTTGGTCGGATCGGCTGGGCTGTGGCTGCGAACGAAGTTTCCGCGCTGGTCATTGGGCGAGCGGCTGATTCTCTGGACTGATGACCCGTCCGCGTTAGGGCTGTGTCTGTTGGCGCTGCCCGCTCGAATCTTCGCCGCCGTGCATCAATCCGGCCGGCTGACGGTTGTCGCACGCGCAACCTCTCGCTGATGACGACGCTCAATTCACCGTCTTCATGGGACTGACAGAAAGATGAGGGCAGAAAAAATCAGCCCGGCTGCTGGTGAGCAACCGGGCTGTTCAATGACTTTGACGCAGACTCTGACGTTCGATCGGACGGCAGTTAGACGGCACTGTCACCGGACTCGCCGGTACGGATGCGGATCACGTTTTCCAAGTTGGAAACGAAGATCTTGCCGTCGCCGATCTTGCCGGTTCGCGCTCCGGCCACGATCGCGTCGATCGCGGCTTGGGCTTGTCCATCGGCCACGACAACTTCCAGTTTGGTTTTCGGCAGGAAGTCCACGGTGTATTCGGCACCGCGATACTGCTCCTTGTGACCCTTCTGGCGGCCGAACCCTTTGCACTCGGTCACGGTCATGCCGAGCACCTGAATCTTGGTGAGCGCTTCTTTGACGTCTTCCAATTTGAAATGCCGAATGATGGCTTCGATTTTTTTCATGGGAAAGCTCCTGAGAATGGGCGTGATGTGGGAAAACGACGCCCACTGACATTAGGCCAGCGGGAGTCGTCGTAGAACTACGAGACTTAACGGCTGACGAAGTCCGGGTAGGCGTGAGCGCCCATCTCCGGCACATCCAAGCCCTCGATCTCGATCTCGCGGCTGACACGCAGCGGAGTGATCTTATCGCTGAGCTTGAACCAGACGTAGGCCATCGTGAATCCGAAGACCCACACAACTCCAACATCGATCAACTGTGCCCACAACTGCGACACGTCGCCGTACAGAGCCCCCTTCACGCCGTCGCTCAACACTGCATCCGTCGGACCAAGAGCCGGGCGATGCACCCCGTTCCAACCCAGGCCGTACTTGCCATTGGCGAAGATGCCCAGCGAAATCACGCCCCAAGAGCCGTTGATTCCATGCACCGAGATGGCTCCCACGGGATCGTCCACACCGCGACGTTCCCAGAAGAAGACGCTCTCCACCACGATCACACCGGCGATCGCACCAATCACCACCGCCGCCCAGGAATCCACGAAGGCACAGGGAGCAGTGATCGCCACCAGGCCGGCCAACATGCCGTTGCAAATCATTGAGGGATCGGGCTTCATGCCTCTGGCCATGAGGTAGCACATCGTCGCGATCGCACCGGCCACACCTGCCAGCATCGTGTTTACTACGACCACGCTGACTCGGAGGTCTGTGCCCGACAGCGTCGAACCAGGATTAAAACCGAACCAACCGAATGCCAGAATAAATGTGCCGATCACCACCATCGGGACGTGGTGTCCCGGCATCGCTTGTGGTTTGCCATCCACGAATTTGCCGATGCGTGGCCCAATCACAATCGCACCCGCCAGTGCGATGGCACCGCCCATCGCGTGAACCACCCCCGATCCGGCGAAGTCAACCGCTCCGTGGCCGAAGCCCATCGTGGTCCCCAGGTTGGCCAACCAACCACCACCCCACACCCAGTTGGCGAACAGACAGTACGGCAAAGCGACCCACAGGCCATACAGACAAAAGTTTTTCCACGCCCAGCGTTCGCACATGGAACCGGTCGGGATTGTCGCGGTCGTATCCATGAAGACCATCATGAAGAAGAACAAGGCCATGACGCTGACGTCGTCCATGCCGTTCAGGAAGAAACCTTTGGTGCCCATCAAGCCGTAGGCGAACGCCCCCGTCGCATTTCCCGCCGCATCGACTGCTGCACCGAGGCCGATGCCGCTGTTCAGAATCGACGTACCAGGGCCGAGCGACGAATACCAACCTGGAGCCACTGGCCCATTGAACCAATTGCCCCAGCCGATCGCGAAGCCGTACGCCCAGAAGGCGATGCAGCCCAGCGGATAAATCATCATGTTCATCGTCACGGTGTGCGCTGCATTTTTCGAGCGGCACAACCCCGTTTCAACCATCGCGAAGCCCGCTTGCATGAACATGACGAGGAAGCCGGTGATCAACACCCAGACCATGTTGATCGAGAACATGTTGTGAGCAATGCGGTCATAAAGGTCTTTTGGCGTCTTGGTGTTTGGGTCGCCATCGCCGACGGGCCCAGCCGACGGTGTCGTCCAGTAACCAGCGTTACCGCCACCAGCATCGGGGAACAACGCTGGCCCGGTGGCGGGATTGGCCATCTTGATGTAAGGCGGCAGTTCCGGCCCAGGTTCCGCCGACGGAGTTCCGCCACCCGGTGCCGCTCCGCCGTCCGGCGCAGTGGAAGTCGCGGCATCAGCCGTTGGAGCCGCCTTTTCGGCCGCCACTTTTTCAGCCGCCGCTTTTTCTTCTTCGGAGAAGGCACTCCCAATTCCCACGGACAGCAACAGTCCGAGGGCCATCAATGGCAACCACTTTCGATTCATTTTGGTTTGTTCCTATCGTTAACGAGGCATAACGAAAGCACACGAACCAGTCAGATCCGATTCGATTTCCGAATCGCCAACACGACGACAAGGCCGAACCAAGGGACTGGCATCCAACCGCGCGAACCACCGAGGCCACGCGGGACTCAACGCTGGCCGTTCGCGACACAAGCAGCGCGACGACGCCTCGGAACAGACACGCTCCGAGGTCTTTGCCAACCGCCATCAATCCGTTGATTCAGTCAGGCCACGTCGAACCTCTTGTCCCGCGCCATCGCAAGTCTTCCCGACTCGCAACAGGCACAGCCAACAGCCGCCGCGCCAGGGCGCAGCAGCCGAAAGGGCACGTTGGCAAGCACCGTGCCGAAAAATCCGATGTGGCTCAGCGACTCACAGCCTCTCGACCGAGATGCCGAAGTTTTCGCGAGTATTCTTCAATTTCTCACGTCCAAGAAATTCTGCGTGGGCGAGCCGACTTGCCCAATTCGTTTTGATCATGCCAGTCCCTTCAACGCCGCTGACCAAATCGCAGGCAACCTGTAGCTCAGGCGGCCCGCCTGAGTCGCATCGCCTAATATCCGGCCCGGCATCTTGAAGATGTGATTCGGCAAGGTCATGCTGCTCACCGTTGCGACGCGAATCGGGCGGCCACGGTCGCAGTCGGGAAGAGCCGCCAATTCCCCTTCCCTTCAGGAGCCAATCGCCATGTCCAGTCATCCCACGTTTGGAGCTCACTACAGCCGCCGCAATGTCTTGCACACCGCCCTTGTGGCCGGGGCCGCCTCGGCCCTGCATCCCATGACTCATCCCGCCATCGCCGCCGAGAAAGAGAAAACCGCCGTGACCAAGGGCCGCATCAAGCAGTCGATCGTTTTCTGGTGTTTCAACATCGCTGGAGAAAAATGGGACATCGAGAAGCAATGCCAAGTCGCCAAACAACTCGGTTGCGTGTCGATCGAGCTGGGCGACTTCAAAGACTTCCCCGTCCTCAAAAAACATGGCCTGACCTGCGCGATCTCTGGCAACCGGATGCCCGGAGCACCCTTCATGCGTGGATTGAACAACCCGGACTATCACGCCGAAGTCATCGCTCGCACGAAAGAGGCCATCGATGGCTGCGCCGAATACGGCTACGGCAACGTGATCGCCTTCACCGGCTACAAATGGAAGAAGGCCGAAGATCCCCAGAGCGGTGAAATTTCGCTCGCCGAGGGGGCGGACAACTGCGTCAAAGCTCTGAAAGAATTGTGTGCCTACGCCGACAAGAGAAACGTCAACATCTGTGTCGAACATCTCAACACGCGCGACGACAGCCATCCGATGAAGGGGCATCCCGGCTATCAGGGGGATGACATCGACTATGTCGCCAATATCGCTCGCCGAGTCGGCTCACCGCGCGCGAAGATTCTGTTTGACATCTATCACGTCCAGATCATGAATGGCGACGTGATCCGCCGCATCGAGCAATGCAAAGACGTCATCGGACACATCCACACGGCGGGCAATCCCGGCCGAGCGGAACTCGACGACAAGCAAGAGATCAACTACCCGCCGATCATGCGGAAGCTGATCGAGGTCGGCTATTCAGGCTTCGTCGGCCAGGAATTCATCCCGACTCGCGACCCCCTCGCCGGCCTGACCGAAGCGGTCAAGCTGTGCGATGTCTGATCGAAAAGTAGTAGGCACATTCCATGTGCCGTCAGCCTGGAATGTGCCGTCAGCCTGGAATTGAGGACGGCACATTCCAAGTGCCGCTAGCCTGAAAACTGCGGACGGCACATGGAATGTGCCTGCTACTCCGCTGCCGCCAGCAACCGTTGCCAGCGAGCCGTCAGCACGCGACTCCCGGCGAATGACGGGGCCTCTTCGTCGAACTCCTTCAGAGCGCGGATTGCCTCTTTGAGCTTGTCCTGTTGGGCGAGCGCCGTGGCCATCAGCATTTGATTCGCGGCCACCCAGCCGCCGCTGGAATGTTGATTGCCATACATCCGGCATTGATCGACGACGGCCCGCAAGCGGTTTTGCTCGAACTGACACTGAGCCACCCAGTAGCAAGCGTCGTCGCCCGCCAGCAGGTGCAACTTGCGGATGTGAGCGTGGGACGGCTGCATCATCAGTCCTCGCAGGAATTGTTTGTCCATCGTCGAGACGATCGCGAACGGCTGGTGTTGTTTGCCATCCGAACTGATTCGCTCCAAATCTTTCGTCGTGGGTGTTTCCACGTCGTAGAGCTGCACCGCGAGATACCCCTGCACCGCCTCCGGCCAATGCCCGATGACATGCTGCATGCGGAGCTTCATCAAGGTCCGCTCCGGTTTGGTGAAGCCCAATCCCATCGTCCGGGACACTTCGTCCCCCCTGATGAACATGAGCCTTTGAGGAGCGGCCAACGACATCGAAAGGTTGATCCACGTTTTCATTTGCTCGTCGGTGGGATGGGATGCGGCCTCGCGCGTGGTTTCAGGAAAACTCCAAATCGCCACGTCGTCGGCCGACCAAGTCGCCGCAGGATGCCGAGCGACACGAGACCACAATCCGGGTTGATCCGCCACATCTTCCAGAGGGTCGGCCACGATCACGGATTGCTCGCCCGTCAATCCAAGTTGCAAGTGCCGCATCCGCGACGAAAGCTGCTGGGGATGGCAAACCAGCTCGACCTGCGACGCCGCGAGCATCGCGGCTGTCACGGAGAATCGTCCCCCGCTGTCGCGCGCGACGGCCGCTAACAGTTCCGGATCGCCGGTCGCTTGCCGCAGCGTCATCGGCTGCCGCGGCATGGCCGATTTCGGAGCGGCCACATCGCCCGGCAACGGCACTCCCAGACCGGGATCAAACAACAGAATGTCCTTCTCGAACAGAACACCCACGAGGAACGGATCGGCCTCATCCGCACCTCGTGTCCCGCGGCGCGGAGTCAAGATGACCGAGTCGACGTTGCGCTGTCGCAGCAACTCGGCGAACACCCATGCTCGTTCTTGAACGGTGCCGCGGCCGAGCATCATCACATCAAACGGTCCCAACGGAACGTCGCGGCTTCCGATCGGGATCAAGTCGATGTTGCGAACGACGTACTCGAAGAGGTTGACGACCAAGTTCAAATCGGACTTCGCGTTGCCCGCGCCCAACTTCGCAATCTGACCGGCCCACAGACAATCTCGCAGGAAGACCGCATCCCGTTCGACAAACTGTTCCAAGGTGACTTGCTCAAGCCATTCCTTCGGCAGCGATTTCAACAAACCGTGAGGCCGCGTTGGCTCCCAACCCATGCCGTTCTTTTCGGCGATGCGTTTGGCACCCTTGGCCCATTCGTTGAGATTCGCGACGGCTTGCTCTGGACTGGACTCGATGCCGAGCTTGTCCGCCTGTAAATCGGCAAGCGCGTTTTGCAAGTTCCGCAAGGTGCGCGATTCCGCCTCTTCGTCGGCCGTCTTGGCCGCTTTGGTCGCGGCGTTTTTTGTCGATGCGGCGGGAGCACACCCAAAACAGTTCAGGCCGAGGCTCAGCAACAGAGCCGCCCAACCGAAATGCCGGAAGCACGGAACAACAACGTCAGACATAAGAGGAAACTCCAACGAGTCTGTGAATGAATTAACGCGAAGGCGAGCGGGGTGGTGTCAGTCCCCCGATTCATAACGAAGAGCACGACCAGCGGGTGCTGACGCCCAATGGCACTTACTTTAGATTGAACTTATCCGTGCTCCGGCCCTGCCATCCGTGCGATTTCATTGAATTTTAATGTGTCGCACGGATGGCAGGGCCGGAGCACGGATGACAAGCCAGGTAAAAGTAAGTGCCATTGGGCTGACGCCGCCCCGTTAGCCAATTTCTTGACTGACTTAGAGAGTCAGGCGACATTCGGAAATGGACTGGCGGGGACGTTTACTCGCCCGTCGCGGTCATTTCCAGGTACAGCGACCGCAGCCGAGACAGTTGATTGAGAAGCCTCGATACGTCGGACAGACGAACCATGTTGGGGCCATCACTGAGAGCGTGATCGGGATCAGGATGCGTTTCGACAAACACCGCATCGCACCCGGCGGCCACGGCGGCTCGCGAGAGTGTCGGGACCATCTCGCGCTGACCGCCTGTCGTGCTGCCTCCCGGAGTCTGCACGCTGTGTGTCGCGTCGTAGCAGACGGGTGCTCCGCTGCGCTGCATGATCGGAATGCACCGAAAATCATTGACGAGCCGGCCGTATCCAAACGTCGTGCCTCGTTCGGTGAGCAACACGCGCGGACAACCCGCCTCCTCGCACTTCTTGACGATGTGCGTCGTGTCTTCGGGAGCCACGAACTGCGGCTTCTTGACGTTGACCACTCCGCCGCTCGCCGCACACGCCGTCGCGATCGCATGAACGAGATCGGTCTGCCGCGCGAGGAACGCCGGCACCTGCAAGATCTGACAAACCTTGGCGGCGGCCTCGGCCTGTTGCGGTTCGTGAATGTCGGTCGTCACGGGCAAACCGGTCACGTCGCGGACCTTCGCCAAGATGTCGAGCCCCCGCTCCAATCCCGGACCACGAAAACTGTGATAGCTCGTCCGATTGGCTTTATCGAAGCTCGACTTGAAGACGAGTTGCCAATCGTTCGCTTCGGCCCATTCCGCCAACTGCTTGGCCACGTCGAGCACCAGTTGCTCGCTCTCGATCACGCACGGCCCGGCGATGAACAGCAGCGGATGCCCCGTGCCACATTGCAGGTTGCCAATCTTGATCGGGTTATCCGGCATCATTCCTCCCTGAGAAATATTTCGTCGCCGCCCGCTCGGCAGGGCGTGTTGAAAAGTTGTTTAACCGCTACGCCAACGGCGTGCGCGCGAACGGCGTGATTCCCCGTCTCGCCCACGCCGTTGGCGTAGGGGTTGAACAAAACATCCACCACGCTCTGGCGAGCGTGGCTACGTTGGCGCGAAGACTTCCAACGCGGCCGGCAGCACTTCGAGCGTCACGGGCGTGAATCCCGCTGGGTCGCCGTCCATTTGCCACGGAACGGCCACGTCGGCTTCGATTCGCACTCGTGACGCTTTCAGGCAGATGACATCCGGCAGCGATTGATGCTGGCCAGCGATCACATGCCCCAAGTACCGAGCCATTTGGAATGTCGAGCCTCGTTCAAAAAGGCACAAGTCCAATTGTCCGTCCTCGCCCGTGGCCTGCGGAGCGAACGGAATCCCCAGCGCATACGCCGGCAAGTTGACCGCCATCACCAGCCGAGCAATCCGTGGTTGCGACTCGTCATCCACGAAGACTCGCAGCGGCGGATGATCGTACTTGCGGATCGAGTTCCAGATCGGAGGGAGGTAATGCCACTTGCGAATGTTCCCGCGCCGATTCGCGTGAGTTCGATGCACGATCGCCGCGTCGAAGCCGCAGCTCGCCATCAACGTGAACCGCCGTCCGTTGAGCTGTCCCAGATCGAGCCTGCGACGCGAGCCACTCGCGATCAACTCGGCAACTTGAGCACCCGATGGTTGAATCTTCAGATACTTCGACAGCAAGTTCTCGGTGCCCAGAGGCAGCGTCGCGAGCGGCACTCCGGGATACCGGTTGATCACATCGCCGATCGTCCCATCGCCCCCGGCCGCGATCACGCACACGAGATGTTCGCGCGATTCGGGGTCGGCCAGTTTGGCCTGCATTCGTTCGCGATTGGCGAACATTCGCGGTGCGATCCCGCGACGTTTCAACTCGCGCAGCAACTCCAACAACACGCCTCGCCGTGCGCCCGTTCCCGACGTCGGGTTCCGTTGAATCGCCACCCACGGCCGGTTCATGGCAACCACTCCAGCAAGTCGGTGAGCGAAGCGATCTCGCTGACGCCAATCACATGTTTAACCGCAACGCCATCGGCGTGCGCGGGCCGGAGATCGGCAACGTGATCGGCAACGTGATCGGCAACGCCATCGTGCGTGCGACACGTCATCAACCTCGCAGACGCCCACGCCGTTGGCGTAGGGGTTAAACGATGCCCCGCCCCGTCTCGCCGCAGATGCACCGCCGTCAGGCCCGCCGCTTGCGCGGATTCGACATCGTTCACGAAGTCATCACCGACCATCAGCACGTCGCTCGGCTCACACCCCGCGGCTTGAGCGACGGCCGCGTAAAACCCCGGATGCGTCTTGCGATACCAGACCAACGACGAGATCACACGACAGCGAACCTCACGCAACTCAGGCAGCCCGTCGCAAACGCGATTCAGCCGAGCATCGAAATTCGACGCGATCAAAACGCGATAGCCCCGTCGCTCAAGCTCGGTCAGCGTCTGACCCACATCGTCGAAGCACCGCCACGACTCAGGCCGAGCAAAGTGCTCGAACAGTTCGGCGAAGCACGCATGCGGGTCGGACACGTCCGGCAAGACATCGGACACGACCTGCCGCCAAAAGTCCCATTCGTACACTTCGCTGGTGCGGCCCGGTTCGCCGAAGCGCGCGATGGACAATTCGTCCGCGCGGAGCATGGCGTCGGCGAAGCGCTTCTTGATCTGCTCGGCCGACTGTCGCGAGCCGTGTCGCTGACCGATCTCGGCATACGCGATCGACACGGCAGGCTGAGCGAAGATCAATGTGCCGACCGCGTCCAATGCGATGCAGCGGAAGGGGTGAGTTGGGGCGGTCATCCGTTATCTCCGGCAATGCTTCGGCCACACGCGAGCCGCGTGTGGCCACATCTCACAGGCGAGCCGCCCGTGCTACGTTCCGGAGGCGATCAGCGCGGTGGCTTGGCCCATGTCGGTGGTGCTGAGTTTCAAGAACAACTTGTTGCTGATTGGCAGCGGCTCGCCGTGAATGATGTTGAGTCGGCAGGCGGGATCGGGCGTCCGATAGTTGTGCGTCGGATACACGACACCGGCTCGCAGACCGAGCAGTGACGCGGCGAGTTCCAATGGACCGGAGCCTGCTCCGGAGTTGCCCAGTTGGCTCTTGAATGCGGTGACGGGAATTTGCTCGGCGCGACTTCCGAAGAGGTCGTGAATCGCGGCGGCCTCTTCGGCATCGCAGAGAGTCGAGCTGAGTCCGAAGGCGTTGATGTGACCAATGTCGTCGGGAGTGACTCCGGCATCACGAAACGCGGCCTTCGCGGCATTCACGAACGCGAGCCGATAATTCGGCCGGGCTTGCTTGTCGATCACACACGACGAGCCGGTGCCGAGGATCGTGCCATAGACCGTCGCTCCGCGTGCGGCGGCGAACGCTTCCGTTTCGAGAATGATCGCACAGGCTCCCTCGCCCAGCACTTGGCCGTTGCGAGTCGCATCGAATGGGCGGCTCCAAGTTTCGGGTGGCTCGCCGGGATGATCGGCAAGCTCATCGGCCAGTCGCGCGTGAATCCCTTTGATGCAGGCGGTGCGAGTGCCGGTCGCGCCCGTGATCATCACGTCGGCATGGTCGCGACGCATGATTCGCAGAGCTTCACCGATCGAAGCGTTGCCGGAAGCCTCGTTGAGAGTCAGCGAATTGCTCGGTCCGCGCGCGTCGGCCAGGATGCTGATGTGACACGAGGGCATGTTCGGCAAGTATCTCAGTAGCCACAGCGGTTCCATCGCCCCCAGACCGGTGCCGCCCCAGCGATCGTGCTGAAAGTGGAGTTGCTCATCGCTGCTGACGAAGGCTCCATCCGCGAGATTCTCCGGCGGCGAATACATCTGATTGGAACCGAACTCGACCCCGACTCGTTCGTGAGGAAGCTGCGCGATGTTCAAGCCGGAGTGTTCGAGGCCGATGATCGCGGACAACAAACCCAACTGGATGTCGCGGCTGTAAACCTTGAAGCTCTTGCGCTGGCCTTTGAGCCATTTCGTTTTTGCGGTCTCGTCGGTGAGGTCTTTGACCTCGGCTCCGATGCCTCCGGGAGCCGCGCTGTAGGGAATCAGCGAAATCGGAGCGATGCCGCTCCGGCCTGCGGTGAGTGCCGCCTCAAACGGCTCGACGCCGATGCCCAATGGGCTGACGATGCCCAAGCCGGTGATGACTACTCGCGCGTCGGACGGATCGCTCATGCTGAAGTGCTCAATGGATTCGGCCGAGTCGGCGAGATTGCCGAATCGGAGTGAGGCGTAAGAAAGAGGAATCTGTGGACTTTTGCAAGGCCCGATTTTGGCGGAAGGCAATCGGTCCTTGCCTGCCCCCTCTTGAAATTGTGGTCAGGCAATCTCGTCCGCTCTGATCCCCAGAGCTTGCAGCTTTTCGGTCAATCGCCGGATGTGCTCTTCGGCGGCATCCGCTCGGAGTTGTTGCTGATCCGCTCGTTGCCGCTCTTCATCCGCTCGTTGCTGTTCGTCATTCGCTCTTTGCTGTTCCTGATCCGCGCGTTGTTGTTCCTGAATGGCCCGCTCATCACCCGTGAGCAGGACTCGGCCCTGCTGATCACACCAACGTAACCAGTTGCCGCGAATGCCGGCATAGTGACCGTCCCACAAGGTCAGTCCGAGTTCGACTCCCGGCATCCAATTCGTGAGGGCCGGCTCGTACTTGTTGTCCTGCAACGTGAGCACTCGCAACACGCCTCCGCCGAGCAGGTTCATGGGGTCGAAAATCACATAACAACGAATTCCCATCTTGGCATACATGCGCAACTTGCCGCTGGCTTCAGAACCCTCTGTGTTAGAAACGATCTCGATCACCACATCGGGAAACTTGCCGTAATTCCAAACGAAATAACTGCGATGCTCTTTGGGAAGCACATCCTCGGGCGGTTCAACGTCCAAGCTCAAAAGGAAGTCGGGAACCAGCGGCGGCTGCTTCGCCGCGAAAAACAACCCGACATTGGACATCGCCAGAAAAGGCCGACCATCTTCCGGGCCGCTCCACGAAGCATACAGAGTATCAGTCAACAACTTCGCGTTCCGCTCGGAGAAGAGCTTGTCCACGGGTTCGTCATCCTCGGTGCGGATTAAGTCATAGTTGGGGAGGCACTCCGGCGGCAGCGAGTAAGGCTCGGCCACCGGTGTCAGCAAAGCGGCAGGCGAACTCATCGGATTTTCCGTTTCTGTCGTGAGGAACCAATCGAGCCAGAGACCCGCCAATCGGGTCTCATCGCGGTCGGCTGCGAGTCTACTCCGATCGACGGAGTTTCACACTCTGGGATTTTTGCAAAGTGGCCGTCAAGATGCCGCCCTTTCGCTTGTAGTGACCCGATTGATCGGGTCAGGTTCGACCCCATGAATGGGGTCACTACGAGCGATGATTCGCAGTCGGACAAAGGGTAATTCATGAGTGAAACGTGGCGGCGTGTGTCTGGTGGGTTGGTGATTGGATTGATCGTCGGATGCTCGGTGCTTGCCGGTCAATCGTCCCGTTTGGCCGCTCAGGAGAACACGTCACGCGAAGTGACCGGGGACGTGGCCGAGAAGCTCAAGGTCGCTTCGGTCACGTCAGAAGCCGAGCACGCGAGCCTCGGCAAAGAGCTGGGCGTGTGGACTGTCACGCCGTTTGTGGCACTCCTGCTGTGCATCGCGGTGCTGCCGCTGGCGGCTCCGCATTGGTGGGAGCACAACCGGAACAAAGGGATCGTCGCCGCCGTCCTGGGAGTCCCGTTGGCTGGATACTTGGCACTCAGTTTTGGCTCCAGTGGACAGGGCGAACTGCTGCACGCGGCCAAGGACTATGTCTCGTTCATCTGCCTGCTGGGTTCGCTGTACGTCATCAGCGGAGGGGTCTTCGTTCGCGGTTCGCTGGATGGCACGCCGTTGTTGAATACGGCACTGCTCGGACTCGGCGCGACCTTGGCGAGCTTCGTGGGAACCACCGGAGCCTCGGTGCTGCTGATCCGGCCGCTGCTGCGAGCCAATCAACCTCGGAAGAATAAGGCACACATCGTCGTGTTCTTCATCTTCGTGGTCTCGAACTGCGGCGGGCTGCTGACTCCGTTGGGTGATCCGCCGCTGTTCATCGGGTTTCTCAAGGGAGTGCCGTTCTTGTGGACCTTACGGCTCATCAAGGAATGGGCGTTGGTCAATGGGCTGCTGCTGGTGATCTTCATGATTTGGGATCAGATCGTCTTCAATCGCGAGGAACGCGAGCGGGCCGGTTCGCAATTGGAAGCGGTCATGGAGCATCAAAAGTTCGGGCTCGACGGGCGATTGAATTTCGTGTTTCTCGGCGGCATTCTGGCGACGGTGTATTTCTCCGGCAGCCAGCAATGGGGCTACGGAATTCAAGAATCGTTGATGGTCGCATTGTTGCTGGCGTCGTACTTCACAACCTCGCGCGAGATTCATGGTCGGAACAAATTCACGTTCGGGCCGATCATCGAAGTCGCGGTGCTCTTCGCGGGGATCTTCGTCACGATGATCCCCGCACTGCTGATCCTGAACGCCAACGGCAAGAACCTGGGCATCACTCAGCCGTGGCAGTTCTTCTGGGCGGCCGGAACACTGTCGAGCTTCCTCGACAACGCGCCGACCTATCTGACCTTCGCGGCCACCGCCTGCGGGATTCAGAACATCGACACGAATGGGCAATACCTCGCTGAGTTCTTGAATTTGCCGGCCTCGAAAGGTGCCGTGCAAATTCTCGCCGCGATCTCGTGCGGAGCGGTCTTCATGGGAGCCAACACCTACATCGGCAACGGCCCGAACTTCATGGTCAAAGCGATCGCCGAAGAGAACGGCGTCAAGATGCCCAGCTTCTTCGGCTACATGGCGTACTCCGGAGCGGTGCTGATTCCGATCTTTGTGGTCGTCACGTTCTTGTTCTTCCGAGGTTGATTCGTGTCGATCTCGCCCATCGCTCGCCCGCGCAGTCTTCTCGCTCGACGATTCTTCGTCCTGTCGTCGGGGCTGCTGGCGTTGGCCGTGATGATCGCGATCAGCGGCATTCACTGGTCGAGCCGCACGCCGTCCGAACGCTCGATCATGCCGTCCGCGTTTTGGATCAGCTCGGCATTCTTGATCGCCGGGAGCGTAACGCTGCAACGAGCCGCGTGGCTGGTGCGCGTTCAACGGCTCGAATCGTTTCGTCGCTGGCTGATCGTGTCGCTGATCTCCGGGACGCTGTTCGTCGGCGTGCAGATCTGCGGATTGTGGCGGCTGGCTCAGAATCAAACTCGGCCGGGGCAGTCGCTCCCAGACTCGGCAGAAACCGGAGCGAACGCACTCGTCGCGATGTTCGCCGGGCTGCACGGAGTCCACTTCGTCATCGCGCTGCTGTTCGTCGCTTGGATCACCGTCAACGCCTTCGCGAACCGCTACGACCACGAGTACTCCAGCGGAGTTACTTTCTGCGCGTGGTTCTGGCACACGTTGGGAATCGTCTGGCTGATGATCCTCGGCCTGTTCGCCGCCGGCGCACTGACCGGCTTCGAGGCGACATCGGTTCCCGATCCGCAGGTCAGTGTGCGACAGATCATCCCTTCTCCCTTCGGGAGAAGGTGGCCGAAGGCCGGATGAGGGACGCGAAGATCGGCACGTTTCGTCTGGCCAGTTAATCGGCAATGAGAGTCTGTTGGCTCTCGGACCCCTCACCCCGGCCCTCTCCCAAGGGGAGAGGGAGAGAAAATCGGACTCAGCCGTTGGCACTCCTTCTCCTCCCGTTCGCTACTGCCGCTCGCGCGAGCCCATTACACTCCCGCTCCCAAACTTCGCCCACCTTTTTCGACGTGGAGAAACACCCATGCGATCACGACGCGACCTTCTGAAGTGGCTCTGTGTTGGTTCATTCGGCCTCTCCCTGTTTGCGGCAACCGCGTCCGCTCAGGACAAACCGCTGGTGCCGGACAAGGCTCTCGAGACGGCCCTCAAGGCTGAACTCAAAAAGAAGGCCGACGAGCCGCTCAAAGAGGAAGACCTCAAGAACGTCTACTTCCTCGAAGCCAAGAAGAAGGAGATCGCCGATCTCACCGGCCTCGAAAAGTGCCCGAACCTCGCGCTCATCAATCTGTCGGGCAACAAGCTCACGAACCTCGCCCCGCTGGCCGGGCTGAGCAACCTGCAATCGCTCGATCTGTCCAAGAACCAAATCGTCGACATCGCCCCGCTCGCCAAGCTGGAGAAGCTGCAATACCTGCAACTCGAAGAGAACCAAATCGAGAAGGCCGACGCCGTCGCCAGCTTGGTCAAGCTGCAAGCCCTGTACTTGTCCAAGAACAAGCTCACGTCGGTCGAGCCGCTGGCCAAGTTGGAAAAGCTCGCCTCGCTGTACCTCGGCCACAACGGCATCGAGGACATCTCGCACCTCAAGGGTTTGAAGTGGGTCAACAACCTCGACCTGCGGAACAACAAGGTCAAAGACCTCGCCCCGCTGGCCGGCTTCACCGAATTGAAGTTCACGTTCCTCGGCGGCAACCCGGTCGCTGACCTCGCCCCGCTGATCGCAATGGCAAAGGCCGACACCGAAGGCCAACAACGCTTCGCCCCGTACTGGAAGCTGTACCTCGAAGAAGCCGCCCTCAGCGACGCAGCCAAGAAGCAACTCGAAGAGCTGAAGAAGCTCGGCGTGCGGATCAACCCGAAATAGGCCGGATTGCGCATCATTGCTCTTGAGGCCGTGGCTTCAGGGCGATCGAAACACAGCGAGCCGAGGCGATGTCGCCTCGGCTCGTTGTGTTTCAAGGGATCGTCTGACGTCGTGAACTATTTCGATTCCGGCTGCTCCGGTTTCGTCGGAGCAGGGCCGGGGACCACGATCGGATCGACGGGTGACGTCGCTCCGGCCGGAGCGTCTGGCGTCGGCTGGAAGAGCAGGAAGAATCCCCCTCCGCCGCCGCTGCTGATGGAGTTCACGTTGTAGATGTACTCGGCGTTGAGCGCCTTCGTGATCTGTGTTTGCACCTTCTGCAGGTGGGCTGCCGTGTACGGATCGAGGTTGCCGGGGGCTTCCTTCAGAATCCGTTCGACGTTCGCCAGCACCTTCTTCACCTCGACCAACGCGATGTTGGCGATCGCCTTGCTCGCTTCGGTGTCGGTGAACTTCGGCGGCAGAGTCAGTTCGATCAGGCGATCGAGGTGCTCCTGCTGAAGATTGCGACGCAGGCTGCTAATCATCGGGACTCGCGGCGTGTGCGGCTTGTCCGGGTTCTTGTCAGTTTCACGCCAGACGTTGGCGGTGATCACCGACAGGACTTCCGGAATCGTGACGGCGTCCTGTTCGGGCGGGATGGTCAGTTCGTTGTCGTAGATGCGACGCAGTGTCGAAGGCCGCAGCAGCGAGGACATGATCGACGCTTGGAAGCCCGCGATCTTGTCGTTGATCGGCCAGGTCGAATCGGACGAATCGAAGCTCTCGCCATCGAGCCACTTGTCCTTCGTCATGCGAGCCAGCAGGGCCGGAGTCAAACCAAACGCCGAGTCCTCGAAGGTGTTCTCGATCGTGTACTTCAGAGCGTCGCGTTGCATCGCGGCGGGGACCGGTTCGATCGGAGCACGACCGTTCTTGTCTCCCTTCTTATCCCGATTGACGAACGCTCCGCCGAGCCAGTTGGCCATCATGCCGACCGTCGACATCTGCATGTTGAATGTCAGTTCGTAACCCTGTCGAGCTTTGCCCCACGACTGCCCATCTTTGACGAACTTGTCGAGGATCTTCTCGCGGTTCTGCTTGATGAGCCGAGTTTGGTTCTGAGCGTAGTCGAGCGGGTTCTTGCTGAAGTCGTAACGACGAGCCAGCGGGTCCGGCCCCATCGTGTCTTCGTCGGTCGCGTAGACCAATTCCGGTTCCGCAACGCGGTCGAGGATCGGCTTGAGGTCTGCCGCGAACGTGTAGCCATACTCGATGGCCCACATGTCGTACGGCCCAACACCGGTCATCGACCAGTCCCCTTGAGCCTTGTTGTTCGGATCGGCCGGGACGTGCATGTTGATTGGCAGATAGTCCATCACCGAACCGGCGAGTGGCTTCTTCCCTTTGATCTCATCGCTGTTGATTTGGGCGAGCGTGTAGGCGCTCGACGCTTTGAAGTTGTGTCGCAGGCCGAGCGTGTGCCCGACCTCGTGAGCAACCAGTTCTGCCAACAGCGGGCCGATGAACGATTCCGGCATTCCGTCGAGCTTCGGCTCTTCGGGGGCCGCCGGAGCGCCGCCCGGCGCGGCTGGTTGCTGATCGTTGATGCCGCTCAGTTCGGCCAGGTCAAACGTCATGCGAGCCATCGCCAGGTCGAGCATCTTGGCTTGACCGGCCATGCACATGCCGTTGACTTGGCTCGTGCGGCCGAGCAATCCGTCGAACGGATCGTCGCCGAACATCTGCGTGCGATTCGTCAACAGCGGATGCCCCGCGAACGGAGTCGCCGCGTCTCGTTGAATCTGCTGAGAAACGTGAGCACGCTGCGACGGCGCGACGAGACGGACACGCGGATCCCAATTCGGGTGCTTGGCCAGCCAGGCGTAGGTGTCGGGATCGAAACCTTCCATCGCGAGCTGCGGCAGTACGTCGTTGAACTGTCGATTGAAGTGCCGAATCCAGCCGTCGGTCAGGACGATGTCGGCATCGAGAATCTCACCCGTCCACGGATTCACGCGGCTGGGGCCAATCGCCGTGCCGACGTTGTTGTTCAGCCAGCGGATGAAGTTCCAGCGAACATCTTCCGGGTCTTTATCCATGTGCATCGGAGCGGTCGGATCGGCTTCCTGTTGCAAGACCTCGATGGCCCCGACGATGCCGATCTTCTCGAACGCTTTGTTCCAGTACAGCGTCCCCTCTTTGACCCAGCGGCGATAACGGACGGGAGTCGTGTGCTCGATGATGAACGTGATCGGCTTCCGTGGCGGGCTGAGCTTGAGCGTCGGATCCTTCTTCTCCAGGTGCCAGCGGTTGACGAACCGAATGCGAGTGTCGTCCGTGACGTACTTGCCGTAGTCGCTGTAGCTGGTCGTGAAGTAGCCGATTCGCTCGTCCGCCTTGCGCGGTTGATAGGCCGAGTTCGGCGTGATCTCGCTGATCGAATAGTGCAGCGTCTGTAACTGACCGCTGCCACTGGGAACCTCGAAGGCGATCTCGACGTTCTTGCCGAAGACCTTTGCCTTCTTCACTGTGACGATGTTCGGGTTGCGAATGCCCGAGGCTCCGCTCCGGCCGCCGCCGAAGAACAGGCTCGACTGGCCAATCAGCAATTGGTTGAGGTCAATGATCGGCGAGCCTTCCGGGCTGATCGTCACGATCGGGACTTCGGTGAGAAGCCGATCGGTGAAGAGTCGATTGACCGAGCTTTTCGATTCCGCATCGCCCCCCGATCGAATGTCGATGTTTGGGTCCATCAGTGCGAGCCGCTTGTCGTAGCGTCGCCAGTAGACGACTCGATCACCCGCTTGAAGGCCAGCGAACTGAGCACCGCTGGCGACGGTCATCGCCATGAAATACTTCTGCTGCAAATAGTCGCGCGGCATCTCCGCCAAGACGCGGCCGTCTTTCGCGCGAACGTACAAGCCGTACAGCGCCGAGTCCCCTTCGGGCGGCGAGACTTTCTTGAAGTCCTTCAGCACTTCCGCCGCTGGCGGAAAATCGGGGGGAGCTTGTGCGCGAACTTCGTCCGTCGCCACGGTCAGCGCGAGCACTAGGCTTGCGACACTCAGCCAACTACGATGCCACTTCACAGCGTTCATAAGCCACCTTCTCGCTCAGATTTGGGGACTTTGCGAGCCACGTTTCGGAGACATCCCGAAGCATTTGGCTCGGCAACGACGAGCGGAATCTGGCCATTCCAATGACCAGATTGCCCGATCCGCACAATCGACACAGGTTGCCAAGTTTAGCTGCGGTTCGGCCGATGGAAACTCACGGCTCCCATTTCGTGAAGAATTTTCCGTGACGGTCAGACGGATTAGAGACGCTCAGTCGGGCGTGTTGCCAGAACGCAACGAGCGTGAGAAGCAGGCGTCTGGCTTAGACGCAATGCACGACAACGCAGGTGATGTTGTCTTTGCTGCCGCCGTCTTCGGCTGCTCGGATGATGTCGGCGGCGGCGGCGTTCAGGTCGTCCATTTGCAGCAACGGGATGATCTGGCTCAGGTTGTTCTTGATCCCGTCGGTCACACCGTCCGAGCAGAGCATGAAGCGATCACCGGATTGAGCCTCCAGTACTTTGGCTTCGGTTCCTGTGCCACCTTCTTTGGTGCCGAGGTAACGGTACAGCACGTTTTTGTAGCGGTGCGTCTTGGCCTCTTCGGCAGTGATTGTTCCGGCGTCGAGCAACGCCTGCGTGAGCGAGTGATCCTTGGTGATTTGCTCGAGCTGACCGCCGCGCAGGCGATAGACGCGGCTGTCGCCGACTCCGCCGACATACATCTTTCCGGCCACAACCAGCATGAACGCCAGCGTCGTTCCCATGTTGAGGTATTCGGGGTCGAGACTGGAGAGAGCCATGATCTCGCCATTGGCAAAGGCGACCGCCTCGTCCAGTCGCTTGAGGACTTCTTCTGGCGAGGAGCGGTCAAAGTCGAGCGTCTGATCCAGGCGTCGCGGAATGATCTCGGTCGCGAGGGCACTGGCTTTCTCGCCCGCGCTCTGGCCACCCATCCCGTCGGCGACGATGAAAAACCGGCCGCGCGGGTCCACAACGAATGAGTCTTCGTTGTTCTCGCGGTAGTTTCCCTTGATGCTCAGGCTTCCCCAACGCACTTGAATCATCGTCGTAACCAGTCCCATTGCCTGCCGTTGCCAGCAGAAGTTTTTCTTCTCGCGATCGACATGGAAACCCTTGTTGACGTCTCTTGCCGCGAGGCGAGACGTTTTCCTTCGAGTCGCCGCGTTTATCCCAACACAGTCTTCACCAAGTCTTGAGTCCCCAACGTCGAAGCACTCACGAAATACTCGCCCGCTTCAAAGCCGGCACTCTCGCCGAACAGCCGATTCTGGCTCTCCACCAGCCGAAAGACGGACTCCTTGGCGGGCGGGAATTGAGTCTTATAGGCCCGAATGGCCGCCAGTTTAAGCTCCAGAGTCTCCGAAATGTCCACCACAAACCCGTTGCCACCATTTTCGTTGGGCGACAACTGACGCAACCCCAAAGGATACCACACCTGCTTGCGGATGCTGTGAGGGGGCCAACCAGAAAAGTGTTCGTCCCATTTGGAAAGGCGCGAGTAGAACACGGCGGCGTCGGTGATTTGCATCGCTTGCCAGTGGTCTGGAGAAGCCAGCGGGGTCTTGTCGAGGATTCCAAGCACAACGCTTGGGCGGTATTTGCGGAACACGGTCGCCAGCGCGACTCGCGATTCAAACGCATCGAACAATCGGCGGTTGGGCAGAGTCAGCGTCTCGCGCATCGTCACCCCCAGGATTCGGGCGGCTGAAGTGGCTTCGGCCAAGCGGACCTCCGGACCCGGACTTCCCGGAGTCGGCTCACCGTCGGTCAGGTCCACGATCCCGACGCGATAGCCCTGACGAACGAGTTTGGCCATCGTTCCGCCGCACGCGATCTCCACGTCGTCGGGGTGTGCGCCGACAGCGATGACATCGAGAGGTTCCGGAAACGTCACAGACATTGTGGCCTCACGTCGAGACGGTCGCAGGACAAACGAACTCGCGGATCAACTTGGCGAGTCGATGCGGATGAGTCAGATGAATTTGAAGTCCCGTCGTGTGCTGGAATTCGGTGCGAGCTTGCGGCAACAGGGACGCGATCTCTTCGCGGCAGCGGCTCTGCATTTCGCCTTCACCTTCAACATGCACCAGGAGCGTGGGAGTCATCAGTTGTTGCAACCGCGAACGACCGTCGAAGTGCCGTAGCAGCGCGAATCGTCGAGCCAGCTCGGAGATCGGAGTTTGTCCCGCATCGCTGATGGCAAACAGCCAACGAGTCGCGTCGATCGGAGGGAACCACAACCGATGAGCACGTTCTTGCAGACTGCGCCACAACGGAAACGACTGCACTTGGCCCGGCAACCAGCGGAGAAACGCTGCTCCCGCACGTTCAAACAGCGTCAGCGGCAAATGAGCGAACGGCGCGACGAGCGTGAGGCTCTGAATTGACGAACCCAGCCGCAGCGCCGTTTCCAAAGCCAATGCCGATCCGAACGACGTCCCGAACAAGTGACAGCCTTCCGAGCCGGCGAACTCTTGAACGACCTCCGCGATCGACTCGGTCAATCGCGGCCACGTCACACGTCGGCCGGTCGGGTAGTCGAGCAGCACGCAGCGGCAGTTCGACTTCAGCAAGAAGACGCACAGTGCAAACTGTTCGAGCGAGCCTCCCAAGCCATTCAGGAACACAACGGTGGGACCTTCGCCCCAAACTCGACCGGAGATGCGTCCCGCGCTGGTGTCGGTGTGCCATTCGGTGCTTTGCTCGCGAAACGTGGCGACGACCTGCTGCCATTGCAGAGGTGGCGGGCAGCCCTCGCGTGGCGACATCGCCGCCAGCGGGTTGGCTCCGGGCGAATCGCCGGTGCAGTGCAAATCACCCCCGCAACATTCCCCTTCGAGAGGCGGAGAGTTTGGGTGGTCAGGAGGCTGCGAAACGCTGTTCATGTCGGGGAAGAAGACCAGTTGGAGCCAAGCTTGTGAACGGGCTCATGCTAGGTGCAATCCCACCAAATGGAAAGCACCGCACAACACGACGTGCTGGTGAAGTCGTTTCGACAAATTTCGAGCGGCTTGGCAAGTGGAGTCAGTTCTTCGTGAGCTACGTTGGCCATGTCACTTCCTCTTGGAGTCTTGGCATGGCCACTGGTAGTTCACAGCTTCGCAAGCGTCTGTTTGTCAATCGAGCGATTCAAGGTCGGTTGCTCGGCCGTACGGCGTTGTATTGGGTGCTGTACCACGCGGTGTTGTGGATGGCGATGTTCTTCTATCGCTACGCCGAGCACCGTGGAGCTGTCATGGCCGGAGCGGAACCGCGTTCGTTCTCGGACCTGTATGGCGAGTTCGTTCACGACCACCATTCGATGTGGCTCTGCTCGTTCGCGATCCTGCCCATCGTGCTTTGGGACTTGCTCAAATTCAGCCACCGAGTGGTTGGGCCGCTCGTTCGTTTTCAGCGAACTCTGGAGCGACTCATTGCAGGTGAAACGGTGCAAGAAGTTCGGTTGCGAGACGGCGACCTCTTGATGGACCTGCAAGGCTCGTTCAATCAATACTTGGCATCGCTCAAATCGTTGCAGGCCCAAAACGAGTTGGCGAAAGGGGCTGGCGAGACCGTTGATGCGGAGTCACTCGAAGCTCAACTTGCTGACCAAGTGCAGCAGATGCAAGCCGAATTGTTGGCCAGCAGCACACAGTCTCGACCGGAGCGTCAGTCCGTCGAGAGTTGAGTCGAGGCACCGCTCCTACGAGCCACTGAGTGTTTCGTCTGCCGCACAGACGATCTCATAAGCGGCCAAGCCGTCGTCTGCCGAACGCAGGTCGTCTAAGAAACCGGGAAGCTGAATGATG
>JBJXEX010000113.1:0-33592 GCA_046156195.1 Planctomycetaceae bacterium
CTCGCGTGCGACGGCTCAGACGCACGCGAGCCGCGTGCGCCACATTACGCGGGCACGATCACAACGAGCAATTGCTCGGCAGCCGCACGTCCCATCGCCACGGGTCGGTCGCCGCGACGCAACGACACCAGCCCCGCCGCTTCGTTGACGTGATCGACGAAGGCCGTCGCGCCCAATGAAAAATTCGACTCGGTGAGATAGCGCAAGAAACCCGCGTCTTGATTCAGCACGCGCACCAGACGCACGCACGAGCCAGCCGGCACGCTGCTGAGCGGTCGGCCTTCTTCGCCGTTGGTTCGCAGGTCGCCGTTCGCGGTGGGGATCGGATCGCCGTGCGGATCGCACAGCGGATTGCCCAAGAAGTCGTCAATGCGGTCGATGAGAAAATCGCTGACCGCATGCTCCATGTTCTCGGCCTCTTCGTGGACTTGGTCCCAGGTCAGGCCCAGCGTCTGCACGAGAAACAATTCGATCAACCGATGTCGCCGCAGCATTCGCAGCGCGAGCGTGCGGCCCGCTTCGGTCAGACTGACCCCTTCATACGGCCGGTACTCGGCGAGTCCCGCTTCGGCCAGTGCTTTCTGCATACTGGTCACGGTGCCGGGCGAGACCTTCAAACTCTGCGCGAGCTTGCCGGTCGAGACCGAGGTCGATCCCGTATTGGCTCCAATTTGCCAGATTGCTTTGAGGTAGTTTTCGACGGTGAGGCTCGGCATGAGGCAGGTTCACTTGGAAGGATGGGAACTCTTGGGGTGCATCGCGGCAATTTCACAAGCAGGGGCAGGCATCGGACTCTTAGAGTTCGTGACCACAGACATCGCAGCAACCGCGACCATGTGACGTCTGCTGACCGCAGTGAGGACAAGCCAGGGTCGCATGACCGGATCGCGTGGATTTGAGCAAACTCAGCATGATCGACAATCCCTTGGCGGCCACATACAGCAGCGTGACGCTGATGATTCCAACCACAATCAACCCGAAAAAACTGATCGCCATGATCTCCCTCAACTCATTGCAATTCACCGCCACAATGATCGCAGGTCTTGCCGCCGGCCGCCGTCTGCTGTCCGCAATGGAAGCAGGTCAGCGTCGCGGAATCCTCTCCCCAAGTCGCCAGTGAGTCCACGCTGACGCCGCAGCACCAGCAGACGATCAGGAGGACGATGACGCTCAACACCAAGAACGCCAGCAGTCCGCCGAAGAAGTGACCGAAATAGTAGAACCACATACGGCACCTGGTCTGTCGCCTTCATTGCCAATCAATCAAAGCAAACATTTGCGAAATGGTGATCTCGGACAGTTAAGGTTGAATTCGTCAAACTCTAAGTGTCGTGGCTTACGAACTCTCTTTGAAAACGCTCCGTTCGGGCGGTTCATCGTGCGGAATCGCGGAGAGCAACGGCCGCACGACCAGATTCAGCAACGGCAGGCGATGACGCATCCAGACCGTCATCGGCATCGGCTTTGCCCCCAACCGAGCTTTCGGTTCCAGCGCCGTTCGACCGAGCGACACTCGCCGACAACCCAACGAGATCGAGTCTGCGACGACCGCCTGCAACAGCCGCAGATAAACCGGAGCTGTCGCGTTCGTTTCGTAATCGAATCCGATGTAGTAGCCGATCGCCGTGTCGCCATCTTTCAGCGTCGTGACAAAACCGAGCAACTCGCCATCGCGACGAACGACCGAGCAGCGGAAGCGATCGGGGCCGGCGAGTTCCGCCAACGCGGGCAAATATGTTGCTGGCACCGACGCCAGTCTCACTTTTGCTTTCGCCTGCACTTGGCCATACAGCGCGTGCAGGGACTCGGCTTCGGAACTCAAATCGAGCAACGGCTCGACTCGCAGTCCGGCCTTCAACAAGTCAGTGTCGAGCGCCTTCGCCGTCTTGCGATACTTCGCATTCAAGCTCTGCAAGTAGTCGTCGTAGCTCTGCCAGGTTGCGGGGATCTCCAGCACCATGTCGGGGTCGGTGGCGACGGAGCGATAGCTGAATTGTGCGAGCGACTTCGCATCAATGGCCAAGTTCGATGGCAAATCTTTGACCATGACGTAGTCGGTCTTGCCCACCAATTTCTCAGCGTTCCGAATGCGATAGAGCGCTTCGGCGATCGCTGGCCAAAGTCTGGCTGGTTCTTCATTGGCACGCATGGCAAAACCATGCGCGCCCCACGACAGCAAGTTGCCACACACCAAAACTCGGCGGCGCACATGACTCAATGTCGAATGGCCGATATTCCCCAACAGTCTTTTCGACATGGCTCGGATATTCCGCTTTTCAGAGGCAGTCGGCTGCGACCGTTGCTGGCCAACCAATTGCTCGCCTTCCAGAACGACCATCTGCGCCGCGACGACACCCAGCGGTTGCCCTCGCTCGGCAATCAAGCAATAGCGCGGCGAGATTTCGGAAGGCCCGCTGTTTTCAAACAACCGCAGGTAATCGCGGCTCAGGAAGAATGTCGCATCTTGAGTGACGGCGTCCCAATGATCGGGATGTAACAAATCAATCCGATCGGCAATGGCAAACTCAAACCCGGTCGTTCGATGCCGAACGGCATGGTCGGCCTTTGCCTGGCCGATGCTCGCCAACAGTTTCTTGATTGGGCTTCTCACTGAATCAGTTCCTGGTTGCGTTTTGGACATCATCGGCCTTTCATTGGGGACTCGGACGGCGGATATGTGTGCGACACTCGTCGGCAATTGAAAGGCAACCCGCCAAAGCGAGCAACAGGACTTCGCTATTCCTCACGCGGCTCATCACAGTCGGCTGAAGCGCTGAAGCCGACAACCCGTCAGCCGGAACGTGCTAGCGTCCGGTTCGGGCGCAAAACCAGCAACAAACCGGACGCTCGCGCGTTCCGGCTGATGGTCCAACATCAATTGTCGGGTTCAGCGAGAAGTGTCAGTCAAAATGGTGATAGGCTGCTCTTTCCGCGATTTGCGGAGCCGTGATACGTTGCGACCGTCGAGTTTCCGCAGTGCGAACGGAGTCGCCGCATGTCTTCACAAATCACGAGCCAACAGCCACAACGACTGGCGATCCCGCGCAGTCGGCGGCTGGTCATCGACCTGTTGCGGTTGAGTCAGCAGGTGCCGACAACGGCTCACGATCGGATCACCGACTTGAGCGTGGTGGCAATCTCGCGTGAGAGTGCGGCTCAGCGGGTCTCTTGGTCGGTGCTGTTCATCAAAGCGTTCGCGATTGTGGCCGCGAAGTATCCGCCGCTGCGGCAAATCTACATGCGCTGGCCGTGGCCGCATCTGTATCAGCATCCCCACAGCGTTGCGATCGTGGTCACGCATCGCGAGGTCGCTGGTGAGCCTTGGATTTTCTGGTCGAAGTTTCTTCAGCCAGAGACGACGCCGCTGATTCAAATCCAAGCACGTCTGGATCGTTACCTCACGGAACCGGTTCCCTCGGCATTCCGAAAGCAGTGGGAGTTGAGCGGTCTCCCGTCTTGGCTGCGACGAATCGCCTGGTGGTCTCTGCTGAATGTTTCTGGGGTGAGGCGAGTCAGTCGCTGCGGCACGTTTTTTCTGACAACGATCGGCTCGCGCGGCGCGGAGATTCGTCATCCTCCGGGATTCCTGACGGGAGGTCTGACGTTCGGCCCGCTTGACGAGCGAGGCAGCTCGCGTGTGACGCTGGCTTATGATCATCGTCTGCTCGACGGCCAGATGGTCGCGGACATCCTCGCCGATCTCGAACAGACGTTGAACGGGGTGATCGCCGAAGAGTTGGCGTCGATCCCGGCCGCGATGAACTCGGAGCGTCTCGCCGCGTGAGAGCGTGCGAAATGTCGCTGAGACGCTCGGCGGGATATCATTTTTCCAACCCACTCAACCCCGTCGCCGATTGGTTCCATGATTCGACACCCTCTCAGTTTTCAAAAACGGCATCACGGCTGTCGGCTTTCGGCTGACGGCGTTCGGCCGCTGGCGTTCACAAAGCGAGTCCACTTGGGCGTTCGGTCGGAAGCGGCCGCAGCGGGGGCCGCACGATGAACTCGGCCGAGCGGCAGACGCGTACGCATTTGATGAAGCTGTTTTCTCAGCACGGTTTTTTTCCGCGAGGCGATCTCGGTCAGAACTTTCTGATCGACCTCAACATCGTGCGGTACGTTGCCGAGCAAGCCTTCATCGGTCCCGATGACGTCGTGCTGGAGATTGGCACAGGGACCGGTGGGCTGACGACGTTTCTGGCTCCCGAGGCCGCCGACGTCGTGACGGTTGAATACGACGAGAAAGTTTTCGGACTCGCGCGGCAGATGCTCGACGGGCTGCGGAACGTGACGCTGATCAATGCCGATGCTCTCAAGAGCAAGAACCAACTCAACCCGGAGGTGATGGCTGTCGTTGAAGAAAAGCTCAGAGTCGATCCCGATCGAAAGCTGAAGCTGGTCGCCAATCTGCCGTATGACGTGGCGACACCGATCATCTCGAACCTCGTCGCCAGTGAGCTGCCCTGGGTGGGCATGGTCGTGACGATTCAGCTTGAACTGGCTCAGCGCATGACCGCTCATCCGACCACCGCGAGCAATTACGGAGCGTTGTCGGTTTGGTTGCAGTCACAGTGCCAACTGAAGCTGTTGAAGAAACTCGGCCCGCAGGTGTTTTGGCCGCGGCCGAATGTCGATTCGGCCATTCTCAGTATTCGCCCCGACCGGGATCGCCGCGCGGCGATTACCGATCGGGCTTTCTTCCACGACCTTGTCCGTGCGGTCTTCACTCAGCGTCGCAAGCATTTGCGGGTCGGGCTGTGCTCGGCGCTCAAAGGCCGTCTCGATCGTGAGGCAATTGACCGAGTGCTGGCGGATCTGGGCATTCAGCCAGAGGTCCGGGCCGAGCAGTTGGAAGTCGAGTCGTTCGTGGCGTTGGCGAATCAGCTCGTTCAGGAATTGCCGCCTCGAGATCACGCACATTGCTGAGTCGGATGCCGTTCAACGATTTTCATCCCTACCAGATTTCATCCCTACCAGAGTCCGCAGGGGATCGGCGACTGTGGCGTCCAACAGTTTGCCGAGATGTGGATCACGGCACACTCCAAAAATGAACCTCACCCTGCGAGTCGCCAGAGATCAAAGTGCGACCGTCGTGACTGATCCGCGCCGTGACGGGGATCGCGTCCGCGACCTCGAACGACTTCGTCAACTGGCCATCGGGAGTCCACAGGCGAACGACTCGGTCACGGCCGGCTGTCAGCAGGTTGCCGTTCGCATCGAACGACAGGCCGAGCACTCCGTTTCGCAACCGGCCGTAAACTCCCTCGGCCCGCTTCGGCGGATGTGCGTTCGGCTTCGAGATCGCCGGCCAGCCATCCACGACATCCCACCAAACCAACAGTCCGTCTTCGCCCGCCGTCGCCAGCACGCGACTGTCATTGCGCCAATGCAACGAGGGGATCGAAGCTTTGTGCTCGGCCAACGTCAGCAAGATGCCACCGCTCTTCGATTCCCAAAGATGCAAGCCGCCTGAACGATCCGCCGTCGCCAGTTTGTTGCCATCGGGACTGAAGCCGATCGCGGTGATCCAATCGGTGTGCCGAGTCAGTTTGTATTTCAAGAGGCCATCGCCCGTCCCATAGACCTTGACGATCTTTCCCGAACCGCCGATCGCGACCCACTGCTGATCGGGACTGAGATCGGCCGCGAGGACCGCATCGAGTTCATCGCCAATCTCCGCCAGCCGCTTCCCCGATCGCACATCGAACAACACCGCTTTCCCCGATTGCACCGGCTTGCCTCCCGCCACGAGCAACACGGCTCCGTCGCGGCTGAAGCGAATGACGTGCGGGACTCCTTCGGGGAACGGCAAGACTCCGAGTTCCTTCTTGGTTTGGAGATCGAGCAACCGCACATGCTCTTGCCCGGCGACAGCAATCAGCGGTCCCCACGGGCTGGCATCCAACGCGACGATCGGCAGCTTGTGTTTGAGGTCCGGCAGTTTCACGGCCGGCAAATTCACGGGCATCGGAGGCGGCCCATCGGGCTTCGTCATCGCACCCGCCGTCGGCTTGAAAGTGAGATCGCGATTGGTCACCAGCGACTTGCTCCCCGCCGATTCGCGCAGTCCGTCGTTGATCCACGCGAGAATCAATTTGACCTGAGCCTCCGGCAGCGGCGGTTGATTGAGCGGCATCCGCGCTTCGGCGTCTTCGTTCGTGATCGCCTGATAGAGCAAGCTGGCACTCGCCCGCCCCGCGACGACCGCCTTGCCACCGCTCCCTCCTTTGAGAGTTGCTTCAAAGTTCTGGAGATTCAATCCCGCCTTTTGCTGATCGTCCCCGTGACACTTCAAGCAATGCTGGCGAAAGATCGGCTTGATGTGATCGTTGTAGTTGATGGCAGTTTTGTCGTCGGCGAAAGCCGCCGAGGTGAGTGCGATCAGTGCGAGGAGTTGTTTCATGGTTTTTTCGTAGCACAGGCGGCTCGCCTGTGGCCTCTTGAAATGAGACGGATGGGACTCATGGGAGCGATGGGACTCATCGAAATCATCAGGCCCATCAGCCCCATTGATTTCACAACACAGGCGGGCCGCCTGTGCTACGGGTCAGTGATTAAACCCAAACTCGGTCGATTGCAGCAGGCTGCCGAAGATGTCCTCGAACACTTTGCGATCCTTCACATTGTCCCCGACCAGTTCGCGCATCGCCGTGCGTTCCTCCGAGGTGGGCTTGCGGCTCAGCGTGCGAACGAAAAGTTCTTCAATGATCTCTTCCGGGGACTTCCCGGCGGCCAGCAGCTTGGGAACGACTTGTCCGCCGCCGACTCGGCCATCGATCGTGTCGCCAACTAACAGATGCAGCGATTGCGACAGATTGGATTCGGTGCGAGTCTCGCAGACGCAGATCGAACCGCGGCGCGAGCGGCCGAACGTCGCGAAGAACGGATCGCCGGCGTTCGGACCTTCGGTGTCTCCCGGAGTGCGCGGGTAGTACTGGATCGCCTTCGTCCCGCGCGGGAAGTACGAGAAGCCACGCTCGCTCGACGTCGCGACGACGATCGCGTCGAGCAGCGCATCTGCTCGCAAACGACGCAGGCGGCTGCGCGAGAACTGGCGAGTGTCTCCCGCGTTCGTTGCGTTCGGTTGGCTCGAATGCTGATAGACACGCGACGTGCAGATGTCTCGGACGAGCGTCCGCAGATTGAACTTGGAGTCGGCGAAGCGTTTCGCCAGCGCGTCGAGCAACGGCTTATTTGTCGGCGGATTGCTGATCCGCATGTCATCGACCGGCTCGACTAAGCCGCGGCCGAAGAAGTGCGCCCAGACTCGGTTGGCATAGTTGCGGCCGAAGTGTGGGTTGTCCGGCGCGGCCAGCCACTGCGCGAGAGCCTGCCGTTTGTCACCCATCTCTGGAACGGGCGCTTCGCCGCCGAGCACCGTCGCCGGGATCGGCCGGTCATCGACCAACTGCTTCGCCGACGGCATCGACCGGTCATTAAAAATGTACATCTCACGCGGTTCGGCTCCGAGCTTCCGCTTCATGCCGGTGAAGAAACTCACGAAGCCGTAGTAGTCGCTCATCGTCCAACGATCGAACGGATGGTTGTGGCATTCGGCACATTGAATCTGGATGCCCATCGTAAGCTGTGAGAAGTTGGCCGCGAACTCCTTCGGCGTGAACCGCGTGCTGTGGACCAGCATCGTGTAGAGGTTCGCCGGGCCGTTGGTGAGATTGCTCCCCGTCGCGGTGACTTGATCGGCGACGAACTCGTTGAAGGGACGGTTCGATTTGATCTGCTCGTGAATCCATTGGTAGTACGCTTCGGCCGCTTTGACGTCGGTCCCCGTCGGCGCGTACCCGCCTCCCATCAGCCGCACCCACTCGGCCCAGAGCGCGGTCCAGACTTGCGAGAACTCGTCGCTCGCAATGAGCTGATCGACGAGCACATCGCGCTTCTTCGGATTCGCATCGCTGATGAAGCGGCGGTACTGCTCGACCGTCGGCGGCACACCGGCCAGATCGAGATAGACGCGACGCACGAAGGTCTCGTCGTCGCATAACTCGGACGGCAACAGGTGCAGCTTCTGAAGCCGGTCGTCAACCAGCTCGTCGATGTAGTTCGACGCTGGCGGATTGCTCCACTGATAGGCCGAGTCCTTCGGCAACACGATCACTTCCGAGCCGATCGTGAACCGATTGAACCGCGCGAACACAAACGTGTCGCCTCGCTTGCCCGGAGTGACGACGCCCTCCGCGCTGATCGTCGCCGTATCGGGGTTGTTCGAGTTGAACAACGCCAGCTTGCTGACATCGCGCGTCGATCCATCCGAGTATCGAGCCGTCACCACTGTCGGCTTCGCGGCCGCACCGACATCGAACAGCAGGCGATCCGGTTCGAGCTTGATCTCCACCGCCTCCGGCACATTCGCCGGATCATCGGGCGCACCCGCCTCGATCCAGTCGAGCAGCGTCTTGTAATACGGACTGCTCTCATCGAACCGCTTGCCTCCCGTGTGCGGCACCGCGCCGCTCGCCTTCTTCAGCAACAGGCTTTCGCCCGGCGCGGCCACGTTGACTCGGCGACCAATCAATTCCTGTGTCAGCCGAAAGTAATCGCCTCGCGCGTCGTACCCGAAGAGGGACAGCATGAAGCCATCCTTCCCACGCGCCGAACCATGACACGTCCCGGAGTTGCAGCCAGCTCGAAAAAAGACCGGCATGATGTCGCGCCGGAAGCTCGGCTGTTCGGCGAACAGGTCCGTCGAAGACTGAATCAGTAACGCGGTCAGGAGAATAAAAACGTTGCGGTTCATGGTCGTTTCACCGGCGAGGGGTCGGGGGGCTTTCAGCGTTTGAGCGGCAGTGGCAAGACGATTGTGGTTTATCCCGGAGGGATCGCAGCCATTAGCCGGGGGTTGAGGAGCGAAGCGACGATACCCCCGGAAAAGTCATGATGAATTGTTCGACCCCGGAAGGGGTCGCAGCGATCTCGCTCAATCGCTGGCATCCCTCCGGGATGCGATTTCTATTGCTCTCCGAACCGGGGGTGTCGCTTCGCTCAACCCCCGGCTAATTGCTGAAAACCCTCCGGGTTGAAGACAAATTGAAAACTCTTGGTGACTAGGCGCGGATCACACTACGGATCGATTCGGAGAACGCCTCGTCCCAAGCGTTGTTTGATCTCTTGTCCGTTCTCTTTCAGTGACACTTCGCAGGAGAGTTCTCGATACGGACCCAACAACGTGTCGGGAGCCACTTCAATCTCAAACGCCAGTTCCGTTTGTTGTGGTGCGAGCGTCGGTGACTTACCAACGACTCGCACCCCTTTCGGAAGGCCGAGTAATTCTGCGGTCGCGAGTCCCTCGAACGGACGACGATGCTCGACCTTCCAGACGATCCGACCGCGCTGACCGCGGCGAGAAGCGGTTGGTTGCGATTTCAAATCGATGTGCGGATCGGCAACCTCGAACTTGATGAACGGAGTCGAGACTCGCACGCGACCGACTCCGGTATACCAACCGGAATCAATGCCGTCCGTCGTCGTGGCGACGAGCGCCAGTTGAGTTGGTCCCAACGGAGCGCCGCCGCTCGCCGTCAACGTATAGATCGCATCGCTCTTGCCCGACGGAATCGTGATGGCCGGAGCGCCCGAAACGCCGCCGGGGAGCCACTCCGCTTGAAAGTCGATCGCTCCTTGAAAGCTGCCGTGACGTTGGACTCGCACATCCAGATCGAGCGAGCCGTTGCGGATCAGCGGAATTCGCGGCGACGTGACTTCGATCGTGAATGGGGACGGCTCCGTAACGGCCAAGACGTAGCGATCGACCGACACCGGATGCCACGCGCGGCCGCCGGAGTGGCTGAGGAACGGGAAGGATTCTTGGCAAGTCGAGGTGAGGAGGAGAGGAGGTGGGGAGGGGAGGAGGGAAGACAAATCACGCTTCGTCGTTTGCTGCGGTTCACTCCTCCCCTCCTCCACTCCTCTCCTCCCCCCCTGGCTTTCACTCCTCGCCTCCTCGCCTCCTCCCCTCCTCCCCTTCCTCACTTGTACCTCAATCAATCGCGACTGCGGCTGCACATCGTCCGTCGCCACGAACTGCACCGGCACCGTCGTCTGTCCCGCGAGGATCGGCGGCACGATCATCTGCAAGCCGTCGGGCAGTCCCGTCGCGAAGAGTTCCAACGGACCTCGATACCGATTGCCGAGTCCCTCTTTCAGATTGAATGTGACCGTCCAACGATTGCCGCGCGGGACTGTCGCCGTCGTCAATCGAGGGCACTGCATCGAATCAATCACGCGAGCAAACAAGTAGGTGTTGATCGAGTCGTGAGCCGGTTCAATCTCGACGCGATACACCGACAGCGGATCCCCCAGTCCGCGCATGTCGGACATGCCGAGCAGGTATTCGCCATCTTCTTTCGGTTCCCAAACGAAGCTTGGATCGAGTTGTTCCTTCCGCTGAATGCTGCCGCTGGCGGAATAGAACCGGCTGTTGCCGATCGGCGTGTCGTCCGCTTCGATCTCGATCGTTGAACTATCCGCGCGACGAATCCAAACCTTCGCGTCCAACGGCGAGCCGACGCTGCGTGCAAAGACCTCGACGGAGTAACGGTCTCCCTTCTTCACGCTGAGCCGATAGACGTCCTCTTCAAACGGCTTCGAGATGATGCCGTTCAAGGCGGCCGGCAACGTAGCACAGGCGGCTCGCCTGTGATCGTCGTCGAGCAGCAAATCCGCAGGCGAGCCGCCCGCTGCCACGAGATCGTTCTCCATCACGTTCGGCAGTGAGGAAAACCGAAACGGAAACAATGACGGTGGCGGATCATCCGTAGCACAGGCGGCTCGCCTGTGCTCACAAACAAATGGAAACGAATCAGCAGGCGAGCCGCTCGCTGCTACGACGATCTCACCCGCCGGATCACCCAACAACCGCACCTGCTGCCCCGCCGGACCACCGGGCGGAAACGCCACGAGCGGTCTCGCAAACGTCCCGATATGAGCGAGGTAATTCACCTGCGAATCCAGCGGCACGCTCTGCTGAATCCGCACGATGTAGTCGCCATCGCGCGGGGCAAGCGTTGCAATGATCGGGTCTTGCACATGCAACATGCTGTCGTCGTTGCGAGCGAGCAGTTTTCCCTGCTCATCAAGGATCTGCACGCTGAGGTCATTCTCCGCTTCGCCATACGCGATCTCAGTCAGCCAGACCGAATCGACTTCGACCGAGATCCGCTCACCCGCTTTGCGAGTGACTCGGAAGCAATCCGCATCCCCCTGAATCTGTCCGGCGATCGTGACGTTGTGCGACGGGATCGTCTCTGCCTGACTCGGCAGATCGTTCTTGCCGCGCGAAAGCTCGGCTTCGTTGATGACCGGAAACGGAGTCACTCGAAACGTGCTGACGGTCGTCAGCTCGCGAGCGGTTCGCAATCGAAAGGCATGAACCCCCACCGGGCAATCGGCCGCGATCCGAAACTTGCAGGTCACTTCCTGCTCAATGCGCGCCCCGTGATGCAGACTGCGATGCGGGATCTCCTTCGCCGCCGAGAACTCCACCGCCTCAACGCCGCCGCGATAGAAGATCGCCTCGCGGACGTCATTGAGTTCGACGCCGTGAATCGTGACCTCGACCGTCGTGCCGCGTTGCCCGCCGCGCGGCATGACTCGCTCGATGTGCCGTTGAACTGGCCCGGCGATAAGTGGGGTGTGAATGAGAGTCGCAATGATCAGCAAGAGGGGCATTCGCATCTTGATTTTGATTTTCGCTTGGTTCACCGAGTGATTCCTGTTGGCGTTTCGCCGGTCGCAGTGAGTTTGCTGGCATCCCTCCGGGATGCAATTTCGATTGGTCTCCGAACCGGGGGTATCGCTTCGCTCAACCCCCGGCTAATGGCTGCGATCCCTCCGGGATAAACGACAGGCGAGCCGCCCGTCGCTACGACTGAATCAAACCCTTAACCAACTTGCCGCCGTTGACGATCTCGATGGGCCGAGTGCCGAAGGCCAGCAACTCGTCATCCGCGTTGATTCCCAATTGGTGATAGACGGTGTGTAGAAAATCTTCGAGCGGCACTGGGTCGCGAGCCGGTTCGCTGGCGGTGGCGTCGGAGGCTCCGTAGATCAGGCCGCGTTGGATGCCGCCGCCGGCCAGGACCATCGAGTACGACCTCGCCCAATGGTCGCGGCCGTTGTCGTTGTTGACCTTCGGCGTGCGGCCGAACTCGGACGTGACCATGACCAGCGTGCTGTCGAGCAGGCCGCGTTGATCGAGGTCCGTCAACAATCCGGCGATCGCGTGATCGAGAGGCGGGGCCTTGTCCTCGAAGTCGGCTTTGATGTTCGAGTGACTGTCCCAGCCGCCGTAGTCGATCGTGACGAACCGCACTCCCGCCTCGACCAGTCGGCGCGATAACAGCAGCCGCTCGTTCACCGCCGCCGGTGCGTTGCGGGCCTTCAGCCGATAACCGGTGCCATACAGCTTGCGAATGTGCTCCGGCTCGTCGTTCAGCGAGAACGCGGCTTGAGCTTTCGGCGATGTCAGCAACGTCTGCGCTTGAGCAAAGAACTCATCCTGCGTGTTGAGCTGATCGACATCGCCATCGAGTTTTCGTAATCGCTGCTCGACGATCTGTCGCGCGACACGGCGGCGTTCGAGTTGCTCCATCGTCAGCCCGGCGGGCAACGAAAAATCTTTCACGCGGAACGGGCCGGAGTCTCCCGGATCGGCTCCGAGCTGAAACGCTCCGAACTTGCTGCTGAGATAACCGGTCCCGCCCGCGAAGCCATTCGAGTTCGGCACGGCGACGTAAGCCGGCATGTTCTCGCGCGGGCCGAAGTGTTGTGAGATGACCGCTCCCATCTGCGGATAGTCGATGACTGTTGTCGGCAGATAGCCGGTGAAGAGGTGATACGTCGCCAGCCCATGATCGGGGATGCGGCACTGACACGATCGGACGACCGTGAACTTTTCGGCCACCTGAGCCATCCGGCCGAAGTGCTCGCTAAAGAGTTCGCCGGTCTTCGTCTTCGTGACATTGAACGGCCCACGATACTCGGCCGGCGCTTCTGGCTTTGGATCGAACGACTCCTGCGACGCAAAGCCGCCGCCTAAATTGAGGTGAATGATGCTCTTCGCCGCGCCGTCTTTCTTCGTCGCCGCGCGGGCTTCATGCCGCAGTAGGTCGCTGAGCGATAGCCCCAGCGCGCCGCAAACGCCGACTCGCAAGGCTTGCCGTCGGCTCATCCGATTGAGTTGACGATACTCCGAGCAACCGGCTCGATCGTGTGGCTGATGATTCATCATTCGGTTCTCTGAAGTGTTTCACGGACAGCTTGTGAAGATTGAAAGCCGCGACCGTGAGGGAGCGGTGGTCGATCTGAGGTGAGGACCGCTCCCTGACGGTCGCGGCTCTATAAGTTCACTGCCGCAGAATTGTCAGACGGTGCGGACGATGCACTCTACTCAAGGTCGCTCGAAAGCCGAAGTCGTTGCGCGTGTCTGGCGGTTGTCGCCACGTTCGCCAGAACGTGGCGGATCGTGGAATAACGACATACGTTCGCGCGCACGCCGATGGCGTGGCGGTTAAACGGCTTTTCCCCACGCTCTGGCGAGCGTGGCTACCGCCGCTGAATTCCGCGTGATAGAAGCACAACCCCGCGATGCCGCTTGGTGCGGTTCGCTCCCGCCGCCAGCCCACCTGTCGTTCTTCATGGTTTCAAACGCTTCCGCGATTGTTGTTGCTCTGGTCGTCGCACTGCTGACGGCGCTGGCCGAGTTCTGGCATCACCGACGTAGCCAATCGGTCGCTCGATTGGCGTTTGGTCCGTCGGGGCAACCGCGCCGTTGGACTCGGATCGTCCCCTTCTTGCGAGTCGTCAGCATGTCGCTGGCCGCGTGGGGGTTGTTCGTGCTGGCAACGCTGGAGCCGCAATTGCTCGGCGACGCAGGCACGAGCAACACGACCAAGACCGATCCGGCCGATGTGCAACGAGTCGTGCTGGTGTTGGATGTCTCCCCCAGCATGAACGTGGTCGATGCGGGTGCCGAACAGAAGTTGCGACGGCGAGATCGAGTGCTCGAAGTGGTTGAGGGGATCATGTCCCGCATTGCCTTGAGTCGGACTCGATTCAGTGTCGTTGTGTTCTTCACTTCGGCGCGGGCGGTCGTGGTGGATGCGACGGACATCAACGTCGTGCGCAACATTCTCGACAGCATGCCGCTGGTCTGGTCGTTCGAGCCGGGTGAGACTCGGCTGCTCGACGGTGTGCGGGTGGCTGGCGAGTTGGCTCGCGACTGGCCGCCCAAGAGCACGACGATGTTTGTCTGCACGGACGGCGACACGGTCGATTTCAGCCAAGTCCCGAAGCTGCCCCGTTCGGTTCGCGATCTGGAGATTCTGGCCGTTGGCGATCCCGTGGTCGGCACGTTGGTCGGCAATCATGCCTCGCGGCAAGAGGCGGGCATCTTGCGTCGGTTGGCCGCCGAGCTGCATGGCTCGTATCACAACGTCAACACGCAACATCTTCCCAGCAAGGCGTTGGCCGAGTTGGCTCGCGTGCCGCCTCCGCCGCCGAGTCTTGGTTGGCAGATCAAGGATTTGGCTCGCATCGCGGTGACGATCGCGGCGGTGTTGCTGACGTTGATACCGGTCGCATTGCAATACTTCGGGAGTGCTTGGAATGCGGAGCGCGAGTTGCCGACCGTTGTGGTCGCGTCGCTCCGCGACACGATTTCCGAATCGCTGCGGGACTCACCAACAAAAGGATCACCGGTATGAAACCCAAGACAGCGACATTTCAGGAATTAGCCGGGACGTTTCCAAAGAAGCGGCTGAAGAAGCCGATCACGACGCAACAAATGAAACCGGCTGCCCAGGACGGCGCAGTGAGACGATTCAAAAAGGCTGTCGATACGAGCAACCAACTAACCCGAAGCGTCAGCGAGGGAGGACGCTCCAACCAACAATGATCTGGATATCAAAGTTTGATGAAGCGTTCGCCCTCGCTGACGCTTCGGGTTATTTGGGCGGCGACGCCGCTCGAAGACAGGACGATCCGAATGAAAAAATGGCTGATCCTCATCTGGCTGCTGATCCCCGTCGCGTTGGTGAGCTATCACTTTGGACCTGGACAAGCGGCGTTCGCGTATCGACAGGCTCAGACGCACTTGGCCGACGCGCAGAAACTCGAACGCGACGGGCACTTCGATGAGGCGATTGATCGTTACGGCGAGACGCTTGCCGCTCTGCCGGAGTCCGATGAGCCGCCACCCGACTTGGCTCTGCGACGCGATCAATTGCGGCTGGCTCAGATTCGAGCACGCTTTCAACTGGGGCGATTGGCCGAGACGCTCGACAGTCTCAACGTGCTGATTGAAGACATCGAACGAGATCACGGAGCGAACTCGGCGGTGGCCGATGACGCTCGCGATCTGTTGGGCCGAGTCCATTTCCAAGCGATGGTCGCGCTGCGGTTGGAGTCGGCGGAAGAGGCGGTCTGGAAGAAGCACTGGGAACTCGCGCGACAGAATTTTCGGTTTCTGGCCGAGCACACGACCGGTCGTCGCAATGCGCTTGATCGCCGCAATCTCGAAGTCGTGATCAAGTCGTTCAATCTGCCTCCGGACGCTCTGGCCGCTCCGGCTGGCGGAGCGACGACGACGGCGGGACTCGCGACGACGAAGCCTCCGCCGCCGAACGCGGCAGCAGCCAACGGCGGTGGACCACCAACCAAAGCAGATGCTCGGCCTCGACCGGAAGCGCCGCCGAATAAGCGACCGCCGCCACCCGATGAATTCGATTTAGGGTCGTGATCGCACAAATCACTTCGCGGCCTTTGCGACCTTCTGTTCGAAACATGTTTCACAGAAGGACGCAAAGTGCGCAAAGAAGATGAGGAGATTTCAAATTTCAAATTTCAAATTTCAGTTTCGGGTCGCCACGCTCGCCACGAACGTGGGTCTGCGAATCACGTTGTTCGGTGTCGCGGTCATTGCCGTGCTCAGCCTGACCTCGGTTTCAGCAGCCAATCAAAGCCGCAAGAGCAAGTCGCGAAACATGTCCGATACCGGCTTGCGGAAGGACGTGGAGACATTCACCAAGATCAAATTCACGCGGCAAGCGGAAGAGGCGTTTCGTGCGGTGACGGCCGCTCCGGATGACGCGGCGGATGAGCCGACTTTGCTGCTGACTTGGGTGCAATCAGGCGATTGGGATGAGGTCCGCGAGTTCCTGAAACAGTTCGAGCCGGAAGGTGGGCGGCGACTGCACATCAAGATTTGTTCGGACCTGGCGTTCGCGAATCCCAAGTCAACGATGCTGCCGCAGGATGTCATCGCGTTGGCCGATGCCTCGCCGGGTGAATTGGAGGAGAGACAGATCGGGCCGCTGGGGAATCTGTTGAAGCTCTCCGTGAAGGATTCGGAATCGCGCACCGAGTTACTGGCTCTATTGCATCGGGGGACCAACCGGCTCGGCGGGGCGGATGCGGATCGTCGTCGCATGGCCGCGCGGTTGTTGGTGGGAGCGGACCTCTCGGCCGAAGCGAAAACTTTTGGTTTGCCGGAACGTGATCTTCGTCCCGGAGCACTCGCGATCGAAAATCCGCAACCTGACGTCCCGGCAACTCCCGCGAAACGAACGTGGGACCAACTGTTGGCCACTCTGCGCGATCCAAAGTTGGAACCGGCCGCTCGCGCCGTCGCGCTCGATGAACTGCATGAGCTGTTTCTTACCGCGGAACCGCAAGTGATCGAGAAGCAGTTGCGGGTGATCGTCGCCGAGTTGAACGGCAAGCATCCCGATGTAACGCGGCTGGTCTTCGGGATGATCGGTCAAAAGACCGCCGCCGCCGGACGTGAGGTCGATTACACCGCGCGAGCCGTGCATATCGAGCTGCAACAGCGCGCGATCACTGCGCTCGTTCGGAACGAAACAACCGGCGAGCCGGAGGGCGTTAGCCCCAGGACAAACGGAACAGTCAATATGTTGGATGACGCCCCGTGGCGCACGCTCGCCAATCTTAGCGCTAACACTTGGCTGGTGGAGGCGAATAACAGTCTCAAGGAATATCCGGGATGGCTGCGATCGACCGCTAGTCGAGACAAGCATCCGCATGTGCCGCTGGAGACGTTGATCTCGAACGCTCCGGCCGGAGCGTGGATGACGGCTCTGCAATCGCCGCTGAACTCGATGGTCCGGGTCGCACTGGCTCGGATCATCCTGCTGTCGGAGAACATGGAGCGTGCCCTGCCGATCGTGCGCGAGTTGGTCCGCACCGACAGTCCGGCCGCCGCCAAGTTGGCGAACTCGTACCTGGAAACTTGGGCCACGCGACACGATCCGAATCTTTCGCAGGAAGTGCTCAAGCAATATCGAGTCGATAACCAAGTCGTGGTGCTCACGCGAGCGCAGCAGGAGGCGAACCTCAAGCAGCTTGGCGAGTTACTGGCGTCGCTGGATGAGCCGACTCGCAAGCTGCTCGACGAGACACAGTTGGTCCGAGCGTTCGAGTTTTGCCACAGTCGAGCGGAGATTTACACGCGGGAGCACCTCGTCGAGGTCTTTGGAACGCTCGATCAAATCACTCCCAGCCTGATGCACTCGATGACTGACCGGACGCGGAACAAGCTCGCGTCGCAGTGGCGAGACCTCGCCGTGCAGCGCGATGCCGCGACGAAGCGGACGGCAACGGATGTGTTCGAGTTGGTCAATCGGGGCTACGACGAAGCCGCTCGCACGGCGGAGCAATGGCTGACGCTCCACCCGGACGATTGGCGGATGAATTGCACGGTCGGCTCGCTGCTGTCCGACTGGGCCGAGTTCGCGTACTTCCAAAGCGTGGCGACCGACGACAGCGGCGATCGCTTCGCCAGCTACCTCAAACACAGCCAGCAAGCATTGAGTCATTTTCAATCGGGAGCCGCCGCGTATGCCGCGCTTGTCCCGAAGCTCAAGCGGAGCGAGTACGACTTGCTCCCTTATCGAGCGTGGTTCTATGGATTGCTCGGTATTACACACGATGGCGGCATTAACCTACGCAAAGGGATGACTCGCGATGATATCGATAAGATTCGCCAAGCGTTGGTAGCCCTGCCGGGCGGGGCGAGCGCGGCACACATTCAATTGTTCTCAACGATGGTCGCCGACAACATCGCCGCCAATCGGATCGCGCCGGAGATGAAGTACCGCTATCTGAGCAGCGCGGTCCACATTACCGGCCGTCAGCCGACGATCTATCCGGCCGAAGAGAAGATCAAATACTACGACTCGCTGTTGAAAGAGATTCGGCTGCAAACGCGGTTGGACGGCAGCGATCGGATTCACACGCCGGGCGTGTTCGGTGTGTTCGTCAGCTTGGTTCACACGACCGACGTGGCTCGCGAGAGCGGCGGCTTCAGCAAGTATCTGATGAATGAAGTCCCGCGCACCGTGTCGGGCAAGACGATCATCGAGAAGCCGCTTTATCGGGATCGGTTTGAAGAGGCGTTGAAAGTCGCGTTGAAAGACTTCTTCGAGATCCGGTCGATCACGTTCGCGGACCCGGCGAGCGGGGCACGCGACGTCGAATTTGCGGCAATTGCAGGTAGCGGAACTCGTGAGAGTTCCGACCGAAGTCTCACGACTTCGGCTACGACCGGATGGCAAGAGACGCCGCTGTGTTACTTGTTGCTGGCGACGAAAGACAAAACCGTCGATCGCGTCCCCGCTCTGGAGATCGAACTCGACTTCTTCGACCGCGACGGGAAGGTCGTCATCCCCGTGCCGTCGAATCCGATCCTTATTGAGATGAGTGCTGAAGCTCCGATTCAACGCCCGGTGACGAGCGTCTCGCTGACGCAGATCGTCGATAGCCGCGAGCTGACCGACAGACGCTTGAAGATCGACGTGCTGGCGACTGCTCACGGATTGGTGCCGGAACTCGATCAGTTGTTGCAGTTGCCCGGCTATTCGCTGAGCGTGCAGGAAGTGTCCGACACGACGGGCTTGCTCGTGACGGAATTGCACAACGGGCCGGAGGGGCTGTATCCGATCTCGGAACGAAGTTGGACGATCGCACTCGACCCGACGCCGTTGCTGCGTGGCGCATCCTCGCACGTCGAGTTTGAATTTCCCTCGGCCAAGTCGGCGGACACGCAAATGACGTATCGGCGTTATCAGGATTTGGACCCGGTCGAAGCGGCGGCGCGAGTCACGCTCGTGGAAGGTGCGGAGGTCGCGAAGGTCGCCGAAACGGATCATCGACTCTGGATCGGCGGCGTTGTGGGAGTGCTCGTCGTTGGACTGCTCACGTTCCTGGCTCTGCGCCGGAAGCCGGATGACTCGTCCATCGCGCCGCCGCTGTTTACGTTTCCGCGCGAAGTCACGCCGTTCTCGGTCATCGCTTTGTTACATCGAATCGAGTCGAACGACACCGTGCCGCTCGATGACGAACAACGACTCGCGCTGAAAGCCGACATCCACACGCTGGAGCAATCGACCTTCTCCCGCGACGGCACGACCGCTCCGAAAGGAAACCTCGACACACTGGCCCGTCGCTGGCTGAGTGCCGTGGAAGCTGTGAACTCATGCGGTTCGCGTTGATCGTGCGAGCGAATTCGACTCCATCCGCGGCCCGGCATTGCCATCCGCGGGCAAACGGAGGACTGCCCGCGGATGGCAATGCCGAACCGCGGATGAAATGCAGGTGAGATCGGCGCATTTAGATCGATCGGTTCATGATTGCCGCACAAGCAACCTCGCCAGCGGGTCATGCAATTTGAGATTTGAGATTTGGAACCCTCCGCGGCGGCATGTTGCGAAAACGCGACCTATGTTGAGGGGATGAAGCTATCCCTCTCACGTCCGCGTAGTACGGCCATTGGTCTGCACTTGGGGCCTCGTTTCGCCACGATGGTTCAGGTGTCGGGATCGGCGGAGCGTACCGGGTTGATCGCGCAGGCTCAGGGCCTGTTGCCTGCTCGTGGCGCGTTGACCGAAGAGCAATATGACGAGCAAGTAGCCGGGACTCTGAAGCTGTTGATCAGCGAGCACGGCTTTCGCGGGCGACAAGTGGTGAGCTGCGTCTCGGCGGATGACTTGCATCTGCAAAGTGTGCGGCTGCCGCAGTTGCCGCCGGAAGAAATGGAAAAGGTCGTCCGCTGGGAGGCTCAGGAACGCTTGCCGTTCCCGGCCGCGAAGGCGGAATTGCGGTACCTGCTGGCGGGTCAGATTCGGCAGGACGCCACGGTCAAACAAGAAGTGGTGTTGATGGCCTGTCAGCAGACAGTGATGCAGCGTCATCTGCGAGTGCTCGAACGCGCCGGGTTGGCTCCGGTCGCGATTGACGTCGAGCCTTGTGCGGTGCTGCGTGCCTTCCGGCATGGTCAGAGCGAGAACAACGATCGCGTGGCGTATCTGCATCTCGGCGACAATCTCACGACGGTGTTCATCGCGGACGGTGACGCGATTCTGTTCTTGAAGTATGTCGGCAGCGGCGGACGCGAAATGGATCAAGCGGTCGCCAAACATCTCGAACTCGATCCGGCGGAAGCGATGCGTCTGCGAGCGTCCGTCACGAACTCGGCGGTGCTGGACTCGCAGAGCGACGTGCATCGCTCGGTAATTGAGGCGATCCGGCCGCAGCTCGAAGCGTTGGCGTCTGAGCTGGAGCTTTGCTTCCGCTACTTCATGGTGACGTTTCGCGGCCAGACAGCCACGAAGCTGATCGTCACCGGCAGCGAAGCGAGTCCGTGGTTAGCGGAATACATCGGCCACTCGTTGTCGTACCCGGTGGAGGTCGGCAATCCCTTCGTGTCGTTGACTCAGTCGTCTCCAACTCCGTCCGTGGTCGAACACCCCGGCCGCTGGGCCGCGGCGCTGGGACTGTCGTTGAGAATTTGTGATTGAAGATTTTTGATTTTCGATTTGTCCGGCCCCATCCAGCCTGCCTGGATGAAGCCCGGCACAAGCGGGAGACCGCCATCAACACTCCCATCGAAAATCAAAAATCAAAAATCGAAAATCAAAAATCCCATGATCCCTTCCATCGACTTTCTGCCAGCCACCTATCACGTCCAGCGTCAGCGCGATCACAAGGCGCGGTGGCGGCGGGTGATGGTGTTTTTGTTTCTGGCGCTGGTGGTCTTGGGGACTTGGCAACAGCGGCGGCTGCGGTTCAAGCTGGAAACGCGGCGCGATGAATTGCAGGCGAAGGCTCAGGGATTGATGCAGTCGTTGCCCGCGAAATCCAAGGTGACTCAGGAACTCAACGATCTCGAAACGAAGGCGCGGTTGTTGACGAGTCTGGAATTGCGCGTGCCGGTGACTCAGTTGCTTTTCGCAGTGACCAAATCGCTGCCCGAACTGGTCAGCTTGAGTGATTGCCAGGCGGAGTCGGGATTGATGGAAATCTCCAGTGCCGCCGCCCCGGCAATCAAACCGGCGGCGATCAAGAAGGAGAAGCCCCCTCCGTTCGAGGCGGACCTCGCGGAACTGCAGCAGACGACTAGCCGTTCCACGATGCTGCTGACGCTCAACGGGATCGCGCCCGATGACGAGGCGATTTCCCGATACCTGATCGCCTTACGCGAGACGAAGTTGTTCGAGCGGGTCACGCTGGCTTTCACCGGCCAACATCGAGTGCTCGACGAAAACTGGCGCAACTTTCAGATTCGGTTGCAGGTGCGGCAGCCACAGACTTGGTTGGATCGGAAGACCACGGCAAATCAACGAGTGGTCCACAGCTCAGGAGCCGCGCGATGAAGGACACTCTGAAGCGCGACAACCTGCTGACGATTGTGGGAACGGTCTTGGCCGTCGGCTTCTTCGTGCTGGTGCTCTACTTGCCAAACGAACGAGCCTGCCAAGCCGCACGCAATGAAATCACCGTGGCGAACCGCACGATTGAAGCGGCTCCCACGCTCATCCTGGAAGCCGCGCAGCACGAGCAAAAGCGGGACGATCGTCACGCCGCGCTGAAACAACTCGACCATTTGCTGGATGACGAGGATGAACTGCACGGTGTCTTGCAGAAGGTCGCCAGCCTCGCGCACTCGGCGGGACTGAAGTTGGATCGCATCCAACCGCTAACTGCGACCAATCGCGAGACGTATCGGGTCGTGCCGTTTCAGGTGACGATCTCCGGCAACTTCCGCCGCATCGCCCAGTTCCTGCATGGCCTGGAATCGCAGACGACGTTGTTCTCGGTCGAGCGGTTCAGCGTGAAGTGTGAATCTGAGCAAGCCAGCGAAGCACTGAAGGCAGACGTGACCTTCTCGGTCTTCGTCAAGCGGGCAAGCTTTGCGGGTTTTGCAGAAAAGAACGACAGCTTGAGTAAAACTAAAGCCGATGAGTCTTGAGTGAGCCGATGGCGCTAGCCACGGGCCTCGGTGGGTGACGTTTGATGGCGAATCGCCCGACGCTAGCGCGTTCGGTTCACAATATGACGCGGCCCGACTTACCAAATTGTCTGATGTGACAAACCATGAACATCTCCAAGTTTTCACAACAACTTGTGCGTGACATGAAGGCCAGTGCCGCGAAGACGGCGGTGCTCGGTTTGTTGTTGCTCGTCGGGTTGTATTTCTGGGTGCCTCCGTTGCTGAGTGCGTTCGGGAATGGCGCGAGCGACGTGCCCGCGACGGCCACCTCCAAGCCGGCCGTCGCGAACGGATCGACGGCCATCCCTGGCTCAACCAATTCCGCAGCGAAACCGACCACGTCGGCTCCGAAGGTTCACGACAGCGCGGCGATCACTAAGTTGCTTCGCGAGCATCCTCTGTTTCAGCCCGCCAAGCTCGATGAGATGCCCGAGACGCCATTTGGTCTCAACGACGACCTGATGCCGCTGCCGGTGGAGTTCGCCGCAGACTCGTTGGCCGAACCTCCGCCACCGCCAGCCAAGACGAAGTCCAAGCCGATTGAACGGCTCGAGGGACTGACGCTGAAGAGCACACTGATTGGACCGACTCGCCGAGTGGCGATGATCAACAGCCGACTGTTTCACGAAGGGCAGTCGGTCCCTTGGAAAGACAAGCAACTGCGGCTGGAGTCGGTCACTCGCAAAGCGGTGACGCTGACAGACGGTTCGCAGAGTTGGCAATTGCTCATCAAAGACTCGCGCGGCGAGTCGAAAGAATAGATCACTCATAGCCCAGTCAGGGACGACGGCGGCATGGCGACCACACCTCTTAAAACGGCTTCGCGAGCATTGAGCCTCGCCACGGTTCTCGTGGCTGGATTTGCCGCGTGCGTGCTCGGTACTCAAGGCATGGCTCCGCGATCCGCACGCGTGACGACCACCGACGCTCCGCGCAAAGTGGAGTTCGCGGCCGTGACGGAGATCACGCCGGCGAACGCGCTCCCAGTCGGCGACGAGTTGAGCCGCGACCGTCAGGGAGCGGTCGGCAGTCCATTGAAATCGGAAGCACCGCTCTCTCACGGTCGCGGCTCCCCAACCGCGCCGCCGCGGATTCAGCCGGAGTTCGCGCGGCTGTCCGGTCGCACTCAGGACTCGGTTGCGCCCGAACTGCTCGACGAGCAGGACGTGTTGCTCAACGAGCCGAGCCGTTCGCAACGAACCGCTCAGACCAATCGCCGACCCGCGTATGTCTTCCGTCCGGCCGATGCAGCGGTCTCGCCGAACTCCGAGTCGTCGCGTGTGGCAACTCAACTGTCGGCCATGCAGCGTCAACTCTTGCAACTCGCGCAGGCTCAATCCGATCAAAAGACGAACGACCAACAACGCGCTCTCGAACTGCTCGAACAAATCCAACAACAAAAGCAAAGCGATCGAATCGAAAAGCTCTTGCAGGAGTTGCAGGACTCGAAGCCCAAAGCTCCGGGCGATCCCGCTCAGCCAGGTACGCTCAAGCCCGACGAGACGGGTGAAGAGAAGACCTCGGAACCTCTCGTCGATGAGATCCCCGCCACCTCCAGAAAGCCCGGCGTGATGCAGGCGAAACCGGCCGGTGGCAACAGCGAGCGATTTGAATCCATTGAATTTCAAGACGCGGACATCAGCGAAGCCTTGGGATTACTCGGCCAGCTTTCGGGAATGAACATTCTGATCGGCAAAGGTGTCTCCGGTCGTGTCCCCGCCGCGAATCTGCAAAACGTCACCGCCGAACAAGCGCTCGATGCGATCACCAAATCGCTGGGCTACGTCTACGAACGGGACGAGAACTTCGTCTTCGTCTGGACGGCCGCCGATTCGATCGCTCGGAAGAAAGCAGAGCGAAGGTCCATGTCGAAGGTCTTTCGGCCACGCTACGTCAGCGTCCGAGAACTGCAATCGCTCGTGACGCCGCTGCTGTCGAAACCGGGAGGATTGATCGCGGTCACGACTCCGGCGGAACTCGGTCTCGAAGAATCGAAAACGAAAGTCGGCGGCAACAGCTTGGCTCAAACCGATGCACTCTTGGTGATGGACTTCCCGGAAGTGATCGCCCAGATTGATGCCATCATCTGCGAGATCGACGTGCCACCCACGCAAGTGGTCATCGAGGCAATGATCCTGAGCGTCAAGCTGACCGACGCTCTGAAGTTGGGCGTCAACTTCGCGTTGCTCGACAAACAGCACAAGCAGCTCGTCACCTCCGGCAGCGGCGCGCAGATCAGAAGCAATGTCGGCTTCCCGGTCCAAGACTCACTCATTGCTGGCGGGACGGCGATGGGCGAATTCATCACCGGCACCTCCGGTCTGAGATATGGATTTCTGCAAGGGGATCTGTCTGGGTTCGTCGAGGCTCTGGAGACTCTGGCCGAAACCAGCGTCGTCGCGTCACCCAGCGTGCGGGTGCTGAATAAGCAACGGGCGGAACTCATCATCGGCCAACGTCTGGGCTACAAGACGGTCACTCAGAACGGCGCACAGTCGGTGGAGAACATCAACTTTCTGGAGGTCGGGACCAAGCTCCTGATTCGTCCATTCGTCGCGCAGGACGGTTTGGTTCGCATGGAAATCCACCCAGAGCGATCCGATGGCCGGATCAACGAACAGGGCTTGCCGGAATCTCGCACGACGGAGGTCACGTCCAACGTCATGATCCGCGACGGCTCGACGATCGTGATCGGCGGACTGATCGAAGAGCAGGCCAATCAGTCGCAATCGCGAATCCCCGGATTGGGAGCGTTGCCCGTCGTTGGCAATCTGTTCAAGAACAAAGCCAACGACACCAATCGCACCGAGCTGATCGTGTTGATCACCCCTCGGATCGTTCAGGACTTCGAGGCGGAATCCGAAGGAGATCTGACTCGCTCGGAGACCGAACGCCGACACCAAGAATTCCGAGACAAGCTCTCGCCGATCAACCGCCACAACTTGGCTCGCGTCGAATACGAACGAGCCGCCCGCTACTTCGAGGAAGGGGACGCCCATCGCGCGAAACGCCATATCGACGAATCGCTGAGGCACAACCGCAATGACCTCGACTCGCTCCGCCTGCGCGATCAGATCGCCGAGGCTCTGACCGACAAGAACTGGTTCAAGAGACTCCGCCGCAAACCGCCGACGGAAAATCACCGCGTCCCCTCTTCGCCCACCTCGCTTCCGAACGGTGAAGCGACCTTCGAGCACGAGATTCGCGTGCTGCCGCCACCTCCCACAGTGTCGCCCCCCGCGGTGCCGATCCCGCCTGTGCCAGCCGCAACTCCGATCGAAGCCACGTCTCGTCCCGTCAGCGACATCGCCGCCGCCAAGTAGTCTGACAGCGTATGTCGTAGCCGCGTTCGCCAGAACGCGGGGTGCCAAGGCCCGCGTTCTGGCGAACGCGGCTACACGGTGCGCGGCGATTCTTGGCGAGTGTCGCGAGGCAGGCTTATCATGCGCCGCCAAACGCTGCGGGGGGCAGTCGCGTAGTCACGCCCGCTGCCTAATCCGCCGGAACACGCGAGCGTCTGATTCGCGAGACCGGCGGCTAGCGCCTTGCCGCTCACAAACGAAAATGAAAACTAGGAAAGGTGAATCATGCGACGGCTCAGCTCACACGTTTCGTGGATTGTCGGAGTTGTGGGGATCGTCTGCCTGGCGATCAATTTTGCGGATGTGGTGCCGCGTCGCGTGGTGACGGCGGCTCCGGGAGCGGCGGACGCTCGCAAGTTGTCGGTGACGTTCCGCGAGGTGGCTCGCGACGTGTTGCCCAGCATCGTCGCGATTGAAACCACCGGCAAAGCCTCGGCGATGAACGGCCTCGATTCTGGCGACGATGAGAATTCGCTCGAAGAACTTTTCAAACAGCATCCGCAGTTCCGTGATTTCTTCCGCGAACGGAAGGGGCAACGCGAGTCTCCACGAACCACGCGCGGCATGGGGTCGGGATTCATCATCGACGAAGCCGGCATCGTCCTGACCAATAGTCATGTCGTCCGCGGCGCGGATGAGGTCAAAGTCCGACTGCATGACGGACACGATTACGTCGCCACGGAAGTCAAAATGGATGACAGCTCGGACATCGCCGTCCTGAGAATCAAGGATGCGAAGAATCTGAAGGCGCTCCGCTTCGGCGACAGCGATACCGCCGAGATCGGCGACTGGGTACTGGCGGTCGGGAATCCATTCGACGTTGGCATGACGGTCACGGCGGGGATCATCAGCGCCAAGAGCCGTGGCTTGGGGATCACTCGCCGCGAAGACTTTCTGCAAACCGATGCCGCGATCAATCCCGGCAACAGTGGCGGCCCGCTGCTGAATCTCGATGGCCAGGTCATCGGCATCAACACGGCCATCAGCAGCCGCAGCGGTGGGTCGGAGGGAATCGGCTTCGCGATTCCGATCAACATGGTGAAGTGGATCAGCCAGCAACTCATCACGCACGGCAAGGTCCGCCGAGCGTATCTCGGCATTCAGATTCAGCCGCTCACGTCGGCGTTGTCGCGAAACTTGAAGCTCGACGGCGTTGACGGAGCACTGATCGCCGGGATCGGCAAGGATTCCCCCGCGGCCAATGCCAAGCTGCAAGCGGGAGACGTGATTCTGGAACTCAACGGTCGCAAGGTCGCGACCACCCAGATGCTGCAAGCCGTGGTCGAACAACTGGAAATCGACAAGTCCTACAAAGCTCTGATCGTTCGCGATGGAGCAAAACTCGAAGTCCCGATCACCGTCCGCGAGATGCCCGAAAACTTTCTCACCGGCGGCGGGCGGCCCGGCTTCGGAGGAGGCCGTGGACGTCAAAACCCACAGCCCAAAGAACAGCCCAAGGAAGAGACCTTCAACACGCTCGGCTTACAGGTCAAAGAACTGACTGAGAGCGCGGCGAAAGAACTGGGCTTTGAAGACAAAGTCACGGGAGTCATCGTCAGTGCCGTCGATCCCAAGAGCGCCGCCGCTCAAGCCGGCATCACCGTCGGACAAGTGATCGAGAAAGTCGGCGGTAAGAAGATCGCCTCGTTGAAGGAACTCGACGAGGCTCTCAAAACCGCGTCGCTCAAAGAGGGTGTCACGTTGCTGATCAGCAGCCCGACCGGCAAGTCGTTCGTCGTTATTCAGAGCGACAGCAAGTAAACGTGCCGCATCTCGTTCCCACGCTCCGCGTGGGAACGTGCGTTTTGACGCTCCGCTCGCCTGGGTATCGCTAATGCTTTGCAAAAACCGGCAGCAGGTTCCCGTCCGCATCGAACGCCATCTCCGCTGGGCCGGACATCACCGTCAGGTCGGGACGTTTCTGAATCTCCGGCAGATACGCCTCGCTGACCAGCACCTCGCTCAAGTGCAGTGTGTCGGAGATGTGAACGACTCTCGCATTCGGCGGATCGACCAAGCCGAGCGTTGGCAGCGCGGCGTCGATCACTTCGCGGTCGGTGTCGTAAGCGATCGGGAGCATCGCGGCCGTCGGGTGGCCGCCGGTCAAACAATTGATCGCCGTGATCTTCCGATCGACCTGCTGGATCGTGCGCGAGTTCGTGAACTCGGCGAGTCCGATACCCGTCGCGTTGCCATGCGTCTCTTCGGTCAGTCCGCGGACGAAGATGCGTTTGACCGACACGTCGTCCTGATCGGTCGCGGCATGATCGTTGTACTTTCGGCCGATGACGTTCGTGTCCATGCCGGTGCCGCTGATGTTCTTGCCGACTTGGTCGATGATCAGCAGTTGCACGCTGCTGAATGGCAATCGCGGCAACCACGCGCGAGCTTGTAACAGCAACTCGCTTTCGCGTTGAAAGAACTCGGCCGGAGGCACGGCGGCGATCAAGCCAGTCTCGTCGTATGCGTTCTCGACAATGGCCAAGCCGGCGACCACTCGGCACTTTCGCAGCACGATGTCGGCGACCGCGCGAATGATTTCCAGGAAGTTGAAGTCCAAGATCGCGCGGTGATAGATCTTCGCCCCTTCGTGTTTGCCGAGTCCGATGAGCATCATCTTGTGCAATCCCGACTCGACCGGCCCGACAAAGCCGGTGTGCGGTTTGACTCGGCCTACGACCAGGACGTGATCGCAGTTGAAGGCGTGCTTGTCGAAGTGGACCGGGATCCCTTGCGGCGTCGTATCGACGATGACCGTTTCCATCGACGCTCGAATCTCCGCGCCGGTGAAGGCTTCGGTGACTCCGTAACCTTCGATGATTTGGCGCTGTCCTGCGGCAGTTCCGCCGCCGTGGCTGCCCATCGCCGGGACGATGATCGGTTTCGCTCCCAGCTTGCGGACGTGATCGCAAGCGGCCTTGATGATGATCGCGATGTTGGCGATGCCTCGGCTGCCGGCTGTGATCGCGACCGTTTGTCCGGGCCGCACCGTCTGGCCCAGACTCAGCGTCGCGAGTTGCTGCTCGACATCGCCGGGAATATCGTTCACTCGCGTCGCGTCAAACGACTGTCGCACTCGCACCATGCGTGGAAAACTCATGTGACTTCCTTTGGGTAAGAACCGGGGTCTGGCACTTCGCGAATTTCGGAATTGGCCCCGGCCAATTCCGAAATTCCGAAGTGCCTGACCCCTGAGTGACGCGCAGTTTAGAACTCGACTGCGGCTCAATCCACACGGCGGGAATTTATGTCCGATCCAATCGCCAAATCCGCAGATGCCGAACCGGACGTCTCTTTGCGAGACGTCTTATCCGTGACCGCGCGGATTCAAATTCCGCAAGACGAGTTCACGTTTCAATTCGCTCGGAGTTCCGGTCCCGGCGGGCAGAACGTCAATAAGGTGAACTCAAAGGCCACGCTCCGCTGGCGACCGCTGGAGTCGCCGAGCTTGCCCGAAGATGTGCGGCAGCGCTTCGCCACTCGATTTGCCTCGAAGCTGTTGATCGATGGCAGCATCCTGATCTCGTGCGAGAAATCGCGCAGCCAGTTGCTCAATCGAATCGGCTGTCTCGAACAACTCAGCGAGTGGTTGAAAGAGGTCGCGACCCCTCCGAAGAAACGCCGTCCGACAAAACCGACACGCGGCTCAAAGACTCGCCGACTGAACGACAAACGCCGGAACTCGGATACCAAGCGGATGCGCGGTTCTCCGGGTAACGATTGAAGAAAAGGGATTGTTTGAGTTCATCGCCTGCATCATCGGAGTCCTCCTCCTCCGTCCGAGTCGAGCGTTTGTCGTTCCGCTATCCCGGCGGCCTCGACGTGCTTAGCGACAATACATTCACGATCGTTCCCGGCGAGATCATTGGCCTTGTCGGTCCCAGTGGAGCGGGCAAGTCAACATTGCTGCAACATCTCAATGGCCTGTTGCCCAGTCGGCTGCCCGACACATCGGCAACGAGCGTGTGGATCGACGGAGTTGCCGTTTCGCCGCTGACCGTCGCCGATGTTCGCCGCCGAGTCGGGTTCCTGTTTCAAGACCCGGACGATCAGCTCTTCTGTCCGACGGTCTTCGAGGATGTCGCGTTCGGCCCGCTCAATCTGGGCTTACCGGATGACGAAGTGAGGCGGCGAGTGCGCGAGAGTCTCAGTTCCGTGGGACTCGCCGGTTATGAACCGCGCAGCACGCTGCGGCTCAGTCTGGGCGAGCGGAAACGCGTCTGCCTCGCGGGTGTCTTCGCGTGTCAGCCGAGCGTGTTGGCACTCGACGAACCCTTCAGCAGTCTCGATCCCCGCGCTCGACGGACGCTAATCGCGATCCTCAAGCAATTCCCCGGCAGCCAGATCATCGCGACGCACGACCTCGATGTGGTGGTCGATCTCTGCCACCGAGTCCTATTGCTCGACGCGGGCCAGCTCCGAGCCGCCGGCCCAACCGCCGACATCCTGGGCAACGCCGCCCTGATGGATCGACACGGTCTCGAAGTCCCGTGGCGGTTGCGGTCCACTGGCGGAAAATGAGGCTATCGCGAGTGAAGTTTCAGAGCCTCGGAGTGACCGGTCTACTTTCTCGCGCCTTTCGCCGAAGCGAACTCAAACAGCAAACGGTACAGTGCCCGCAAATTCAAAGTCCCTCTCAGTAGCAGAAGCCCACGCCTCCATGCTCTCCGACTTCTTAAAACTCAGTGACCGCATTTGGGTGTTGCCTGTGATCCACGGCAGCGGGGACTTCGCGATTGAAGTTCGCCGTGTGATGTTGGCTCAGGAATTTGATTGTCTGGCCGTTCCGCTGCCGCCGTCGTTTCAGCAGCAGGTCGAAGAGGCGGTCTCCGAGCTGCCGAACTTGTCGCTGGTCGTGCAGCCGGAGCCGTTGTCGTTTGAGAGTTGGCCACAGCACGACAGCGAGAGCGACGACGAGGTGGCTGCGGATGCGTTCGCTTCGCAATCCGGCGGCCACGACCAATTGAGAGCCTGCAGCTATGTGCCGATTGATCCGTGTCAGCCGGTCATCGCCGCGCTGCGGATCGCTCTGCAAGAACGGATGCCGCGCGCGTTCATCGATCTCGAAACGGCGAACTTCGTCAGTCTCGCGGCGTTCTATCCCGATCCGTATCCGGTGAAGCAGGTGTCGATCGACCGTTTCGCGGCGGCGCTGATGCCGACCGTGCCGCGCATCCCGGAAGGTCAACCGGAGGCGCGGGTCGTCTGGATGGCGAATCGTCTGCGCGAACTCGAACGGCGACATCAGCGGGTTCTCTTCGTCTGCTCGATGATGGACTGGCCGTGGGTCAAGGATGCCTATCACGACCGGCGCGAGGATCTTGCCGACAACGACGACGTCGAAGCGACGGAAACCTACGCCAACGATCCGCGGACGCACGTCTTTTGGCTGGGGGAGTTGCCGTTCATCACCGGCTTGTACGAGCAAGCTCGGCAGTCGCTGGATGACGACGAGAACTTGTCGATCGACGGTGTGAAAGCGCTGGTGCTGGCGACTCGCGACCGGTATCGGCACGAGCTGAAATCGAAAGCTCGCAAGATCACCCCCAAGACGCTGCGAACCTTTCTGCATTACGTTCGCAACCTGTGTCTGATCGAACGCCGGATGACTCCCGATTTGTATTCGTTGATCCTCGCCGCCAAGCAAATTGCCGGCGATCAGTTCGCAATCACGCTGGCGGAGATGGCGAGAGAGTACGACCCCCACGATGAGCACCGGCGAGCGGGGAGCACAAGCACTTCGGCGGATGGAGCAACGAGTGACGTCGAAGCCACCGGGGGGCTGACGCCCTCCGCTCGCCAAGACAATCAACTGCGGATGACCAACGGGGTCGCTCAACTTCCCGATGGCGATATCGTCCGCATGAAGTGCCGGTTGCCGGGGCAAGCGATTGTCTGGCGATCGCTCGAACTCAAACCGAAACCGCTGAAGATCGACCAGGACCAATGGCGGCAGCGTTGGAATCCATTTCATCAGTGCTCGTGGCCGGAAGAGGATGTCGCGATCGAGAAGTTTCGGACGCACGTCAAAGAGTCCGCGCTGGCGATGCTCGGTGCCGACTTGGTCCGCACCGAGAAGTTCTCGACGAGCTTGAAGGACGGACTCGATATTCGCGAGACGCTCCGCAACTGGCACACCGGCCAGTTGTATGTGAAGGTCTGCCCTCCGACGCGCGGGACGCTCGATTGCGTGCTGATGTTTTTCGATTCACCGGCCGACCCGCGTGACTATCCGTGGCGAATTACTTGGATGGCCGAGCATCACGACGAATCGACGCTGTGTCTCTTCGCGACCGACTTCGGGCGCGAGATGGTCGGCCCCGGCATCGGAGCCTCGACCTACGGCGGCGCGATGTTCCTATTCCCACCGCGCCCGATCCCCGAAGTTTGGAGCAACCCGCAGTTCGACTTCACCGACACGATGGAAGAACGACTGCTCGCCGCCGCTTGCGTCTACAGCGAATGCCGCCACATCGCGGTGCTCAGCGAGTCGGCTCCTGGTCCCGGCTGGCGACGGCTCGCCAAAAAGCACGGCAAGAAATTGATCCACGTCCCGCTCGGTCGCTTCAGCCAAGAGACCATTCAGCAACTCCGCATCGTGCATGTGCTCAACGGCAAACAAGTCCGCAGCTATGCGGCCCATTTCATCCGCAAGGCCTGACGTGGAGCGATTCGCGTCACTTGCTTGCTCGGCGTCGTGTTGAAACGATGCCTGCGTCAGGATTTCAAATCTGAGATTTCCATTCCACCACTCGAAAGGTTGAACCGTGAAGATTCGATTGGCTTTGTGCGCGATGGTTGTTGGTTTCGGTTTCAGTTGGATCGCCTCGGCCGCGAAGGCCGCCGATCCGTGGATCGTGTTCGAGGGGAGCGACGGGCCGGGGAAGGGGAAACACATTGTGCTCATCAGCGGCGATGACGAGTACCGATCGGAAGAGGCTCTGCCGCAGTTGGCGAAGATCTTGTCGAAGCATCACGGCTTCAAATGCACGGTGCTGTTCCCGATTGATCCGGCGGATGGCTCGATCAAGCCGGATCATCAGACCAACATTCCCGGCACCGAGTCCTTGAAGACGGCCGATCTGGCGATCCTCGGCCTGCGGTTCCGCAATCTGCCGGATGAGCAGATGCAGCCGTTCGTCGATTACATCGAAGCGGGCAAACCGGTGATCGGACTGCGGACCTCGACGCACGCTTTCAACATTCCGAAAGGCAGCAAGTTTGCCAAGTACGGCTGGACATACGGCGGCAAAGAATACGAACAAGGCTTCGGCCGACAGGTGCTCGGCGAGACTTGGATCAGCCATCACGGACATCATGCGGTTGAGGGAACTCGCGGCCTTTTGGCGAAGGACCAAGCCTCGCATCCGATTCTGCGAGGCATCAAAGACGGCGACATCTTCGGCACGACGGACGTGTACGGCGTGCGTCTGCCGCTGCCTGGAGACAGCCAACCGCTAGTGCTTGGCCAAGTCACCGCGACACTGAAGGACGACAGCCCGGCGGTCGAAGGGAAGAAGAACGACCCGATGATGCCGGTTGCTTGGACCAAGTCCTACAAGAGCGAGAGTGGCAAAGTGGCTCGCGTCTTTACGACCACGATGGGGGCCTCGGAAGACCTGCTGTGGGAGGGGACTCGCCGATTGATCGTCAACGCGAGTTACTGGTGCTTGTCGATGGACGACAAAATTCCGGAGAAGTCGAACGTCGAACTGGTCGGCGACTTCAAGCCGCTGCGTTTCAAATTCGGCGGCTACGCGAAAGGGGTGAAGCCGGAAGACCTGCTGAAGTAGGTCTGAGAGCCCACCCCTTTCAAGGTCTTTGATAAGTGCTACAAACCGTTTCGCTGACAGGGATTTGTCACGTTTCGGGAGGGCACAGGGATGTTGCCAAGTGGGGTTTTGGACAAGTTTATTGAGCGGTGTCCGGC
>JBJXEX010000114.1:0-23753 GCA_046156195.1 Planctomycetaceae bacterium
GCCGCCGGCGATAGCCTCGGGCTTAGAGCACTAACAAAGTCCGAGAAACAAAGGCCCGAGGCTAGCGCCGACGGCTCATGGCGACACTAACCGAACGGTATTGGGTCTAATCGTCCGGGTTGATCGCAGATTGTTGTGGCCGATAAGGTCCGGCATGAAAACTGACAAACAGTACTACAAGATATTCGAAGTCCAACCGGCATGGGCGTATTTGCTCACGGGCGCGAAGCCGCCGGGACGCGTTCAGTTTCGATCCGTGGCGATCAAGGAGTTGGAAGGGGTCGCCGACGGCGTCGCCATTCCGGCCAATGCCGAGGAACCACTCACGGTCATCGAATTTCAAGAGCAGGACAACGCCGAAATCTATGCGACCACGGCCATCAAAATGGCGTCGCTTCAAAAAATGCACGGCATGCGTCCGATGCGCGGCGTGATCTTTTTCGGCGAGTCGCGACTCGACCCACACACTAGGCCGTGGAACCAAATCATCCAATCGTTTGTCCTGCGCGACGCCGTTGAGGCGTTTACCGAGCAACACACCAACCATCCCTTGGCGGCCGTTTTTGATCCGTTGCTGGCACGCGACGACCAGGAATTCAAAACACGCGCCGTTGGCGACCTGCGACAGATCAAATACAGTCGCGAACTCAGTCGGAAGGCGCGTGACGTCCTCTTGGAGGTGTTTGCTAGTTGGACTTTTCAGCGATTCAAACACCTCCCTCGAAAGGAGATTGAAGCCATGATGCTTAGCGAATTACCCAGCCTGGAAGAAACCGTTGCCGGGAAAGAGTTAATTCAATTGGGCGAAGCTCGGGGCGAAGCTCGGGGCGAAGCTCGGGGAGAAGCTCGGGGAGAAGCGCGGGGACTCGCGGAAGCGGTGGTGTTGTTGATGACGGAGCGATTTGAGCGAATTCCCGATGCGTTACGGAGACAGATTCTGGCGTTTCCGAAATCGACAGCTCAAGCGTTGCTCAAGGCCGCGGACGACATCACGTCGTTGGATTCGCTGAAGCAATGGCTCGCACGCCATCCCCCGAGAAAGTCGCCAGGCGATACACACCGCGTTCGCCAGTGATGTCGCCCGTCATTGCGACGTTCTCCGAATTCGACCGCCGCGTCGCCGAGGACGGCAGTCTGGGCACCGATCACGGAGCCGCCTCGCAGATGTTCGTCGTCTTGGCAAAGTGCGCGTGATCAGCGCTCATCCGAGCCTGACCGGCCTCGACGATGGCGACCTGAAGTTCCACACCGACTTTCGCTCGGTGTATGCCACGCTGCTCGACCGCTGGCTGAGCATCCCCAGCAAACCGGTCTTGGGCGGCGCGTTCCGCCCTGCCGAGTTCGTATAAACCGTTATGCCCGCTTTATTCAACGACCAGCATCCAACTCACCGGACGAGCGGCGCACTTGGGGATGACCAAACGAGAATTCGGGCGGTATTCCTTCGACTTCTTGATTCTTTGACGGGGCAACGATGGATCGCAAATGGCTGGCCTATGTGACGAAACTCCTTCGGCGCAAACCGCAAGATGCCGAACACCTTTGTGACAGTCGCCTGAACGCTCGCGAGTTCAGCTATGACTCCCTGCGAACTTGGAATGACTGACTCACGTTTTCCAATTCGCGGCGAGCGATACCGATTTGGTCGGGAGTCAATTCCGCTTCGCCGGGAAGGTAGCGGGCGAGTTCATACAAATCCGCCAGCACCTGGATCGAAGGTTTCAACGCCGGAGTGGCATCAGCGACTTGCCGCTCCACCTCGCGATGAGTCCACCAGTCCGGCACGGACATGGCCGATTGCAGCGCGTATTGATGAAAGGCTCGGACGACATCCTCGCGAGTGCGGATGTCGGTTGATGAATTCACTCCGCCAACGAAGTTCGACCTTCGTAACAACTGCGATTCTTTGACCGCCGTGACCACTCGCGGCAAGAAGTACCAGACCAAGCCCAGTGCCACGAGCAGCATCAACAACGGTCCCGTTGATCGGGAAGTCGCGCTTTGTGCATCAGACGATCCGCTTGAGGATCTCCCCGGCCGAGGCTGAGCGTTTCTCGGTTGTGCATCCGGTGCGGCGGCCATTTCATTGAAAACTTTGCCAACCGATTCAAACACCTTTCCCGCCGTCGAGCGACGTTCGGGTCCGGGCGGCGGAGTCGATGATTGAGGGGTCGCGGCTGTTGCCGGCATCGGAGTCGACGACGGAGCAGGAGCCTGAGACGCTTCACGAGCGGAGTCCTTGCGGAGTCCATCGAACAATCGGGTGATCGCATTCTCCAGTCCCGAAGGCGATCCATTGCCCGTATCCGGGCCCCCGATCGAGCCGTCTGATGCGGCCCGACTTTCCTCACGGGTTTGATCGATCAACTTTCGCAGCGTTTGAGCAAATCCGTTTTGCTGCAATTCCGACCGGACATTCAACTGCGGCGACTTCGGACTGTCGCTGGCGTTGGCATTGGCATTGGCATTGGCATTGGGGGGAGTGACTGCGGGTGTCGCTGGCGGCGGCGGCGGCGCGGCAGGCGACTCACGAATTGGATTTTCAGGCTGCGACTTTGATGGCTTGGAGACACCACTCCCGGCATCGACCTTCACACTCTCATTGCCCAGCGTCGATTGGCCGAACGGTTTTCGATTTGTCTCCGAGGCGCGAGGCGGGAGCTTCAATTCATTTCGCGGATCGCGCATGAGTGCTTCGAGCTCACTCCGCGCTCGTTCAAGGCTCGTGATCGGTTCGTCGTCACGAAACTCCTGAAGCCGCGGTCCCGTGACACTTCGCTCAGTATCCGATGGCGTAGTGCCGGGCGGCTTCGGTTTGTCCGCCGGGGTTGGAACATCAGGCTCGACACGCGCACGATCGGGGTTCGCTGGTTTAAGCGGCTCATTCGGTTGGCGGCCGCCCTGTTGAAGTAATCGTTTCATCAACTCTCGAGCGACCGGCGGCATCGCCGACAAATCCGGAGCACTTCCAGCAGACGGCGGAGTTGAGCCCGACGGAATCGGCACGCTCTTGGAATCGCCGGACTCCTTTCGTGGAGGTAGTTTTCCATCCTGCGAAAACTGTTTGAGAAATTGCCGCACCTGCTCCTGCACGGCAGGGTCGGACATCATCTTGAGAAGCTGCTCGGAGGAAGGATTTTCGCTTGGCTTCGGAAGCACAGTCCCCGGAGGAACGGCTCCCGAGAATTGCTTCATCGCACTCAGCAGTGCATTGAGTTGCTCCGGATCAAATTTCGGAGTCGCAGACGTGTCACTTCCCAATTCGCCTGCGGCCATCAACCCCCGCAACTGCTGAAGCCACTGCACCTGTTGCTTCAGATCGGTGGAGGTTCCCTCCGGCAAAGGCAGCAACCGCTGCGAGGAAGTCTCGCCCGAAGCCCCCACAGGAGTGCTCGGACGGCTTCGCTCCTGAGCGGATGCCCGTGAGAACTCCGCGCTTCGCCAGCAAGCGAGGCACAGCAGCCACAGGAACAACGTCTGACGGATTCGTTTTTCAACCAAGCTCATCGCGTGTGTTCCCTGTTGAACGATGCCGCCTCGATCACAGCAAGTCGTGGATCACTTCCAAAGCACCTCCCTTGTAAAACAAAAAGCCGTTGATGACGAGAGCCACGTTCTGTCAGTTCCCTCGATCGTGTTGACCATGGAAAACGTCTCCGCGATGCCGATTTGCATCAGCTTGATTCCGCCCCGGTGGTTGCAAGTCGCGGTGCCCGTCCAGCGCCGATTCACCAACTTGCGGAGTCCCGTAATCATGCCGGAAGGCGATTGCTGCTCAATCTGCAAATAGTTAACTATCTGAATCCCTTCAGTCGCGCATCAGCGCATCGGATCTGTGCTCATTTCTTGTTGAGGTTTTCAAAACCTGGGAGGCTGCGGATATGTGGCTTGGTCTTTGGCAACGCTGGCGGCAAGAGTTGGTTCGAACGTCTGCAACCCAATCCTGTCGAGCGAATCCACGGCGAAGCCGCAGATCCTCTAATCGCACGCGGCCTGGGCAAATCGAGTTGCTCGAACGGCGCGAACTGCTGACGAACTCGCCTCCCATCGTGGACGACCAATCGTTCGGTCTGCCGGAGAACTCGGCGAACGGAATCACCGTGGGGACGGTCGTTGCCAGCGATGCCGACTTTGACGCCCTGAGCTATGCGATTACCGCCGGCAACACGAACGGTGCGTTTGCGATTGATGCGTTGACGGGAATCATCACCGTCGCGAATCCGGCGATGTTGAATTTTGAAGCGACGCCGACGTTCTCGCTCAGCGTCGATGTCAGCGACGGAACTGAGACTGACTCCGCACTCATCACGATCAATCTGAGCAACGTCAATGAAGCGCCGAGCATTGGGCCCGCCTCCGGCTCGATCTGGGAGAACTTGGCGCTCGGAGCCTCGCTGGGGATTCCCAACACGGGCGACCCGGACGCGGGTGACACTCGGACGATCTCGATCGTCAGCGGCAACACGGATGGAGCATTCGGAATTCATCCCACGACCGGAGCGGTGATCGTCGCGAATCCGGCCGCGATCGACTTTGAAACGCATCCGTCGTTTACGCTCGGATTGCGAGTCACTGACGCGGGGGGACTGACCGGTGACGCGACTTGGATCGTCAACCTCATCGACCGGAACGACATCCCGACGATCAACACGGCGACGTTTTCGTTGGCGGAGAATACTCCCAACGGAACCGTCGTCGGGACCATCGTGGCGAACGATCAAGACGCCGGGGACACGAAGACGTTTCAACTCGGCAATGACAATCTCAGCGGCGTGTTCGCGATCAATTCGTCCGGCGTGCTCACCGTCGCGAACTCGTCGATTCTGAACTACGAGGCGCGGACCAGTATCACGGTGCATGTGAAAGTGACCGACTCGGCCGGTGCTTGGGCCGATACGACCTTTACCGTGAATCTCACGAACGTGAACGACGCACCGGTGGTCGTTGCCGCCACGACCTCGCGGAACGAGAACATGTCGAATGGTTCGGCGATTGGAACCCTGAGTTCTTCGGATCAGGACGTCGGCGACACGCGGACCTGGGCGATCACCAGCGGCAACGTCGGCGGAACGTTCGCCATCAACGCGACCACGGGACTGATTACGGTCGCGAATTCGGCAACGATGAACTTCGAGGTCACTCCCACGTTTGTCTTGACCATTCAAGCCACTGACACCGGCGGATTGACCGGCTCGGCCACGCTCACGATCAATCTCGTGAACGTCAACGAGGCACCGATTGTTTCGGTCGGCACTTTCTCGCTGCCAGAGAACTCGGCGAACGGCGCGGTGGTCGGCAACGTCCCAGCCGTCGATCCCGATGCGGGGGCGGTCGTGACCTACACGATCACATCGGCCTCACCCGCCGGAGCGTTCGCGGTCAATGCGACGACCGGTCAGATTACGGTCGCGAACTCGGCGCTGTTGAACTTCGAGACAACGCCCGCTCCGTTCTTCTTCGTCAAAGCGACCGATCAATTCGGGCTGAACACGACTAACAAGATGACGGTCAATTTGACGAACGTCCAAGAGGCTCCGACTGTCACGCCGCAGACGTATTCGATCGCCGAGAACAGCGCGTACTACGCGCTCGTTGGCTATTACTCCGCAACGGACCCGGAAGGCGGAGCGCTCACTTGGTCAGTTTTAAGCGGCAATGACAACGGAGCGTTCGGGCTGGTCATTCTCTCGGCCCCGGCCATCCGCGTGGCGAATTCGGCGGCTCTCGACTTTGAAACGACGCCGACCTTCAGCTTGGTGCTGCAAGCGGTTGACTCCACCGGGCTGGCCGGGACTGGCATCTACACGATCAATCTGACGAACGTGAATGAAGCGCCCGTTGTTTCGGCGGCGACCTTCTCGCTGCCGGAGAACTCGGCGAACGGGACCGTCGTCGGCACCATGCCGGCCGTCGATCCCGATGCCGGAACGATTTTGACTTACTCGATCGTCCCCGGAACTTTGAACGGCGGATTCGCGATCAATGCCAACACCGGAGCGATCACGGTCACGAACTCCGCGTTGTTGAACTTCGAGGTTTCGCCATCGTTTTCGTTCCTCGTCACAGCCACGGATCAGTTTGGCCTTTCGGCGACGAACACGGTGACAGTGAATCTCACGAACGTGCAGGAAGCTCCGACCGTCGTCCCGCAGACTTATTCGATCGCCGAGAACAGCGCGAACCTCAGCAGTGTGGGGAACTATTCCGCGACGGACCCTGAAGGAGGGACTTTCACCTGGTCCATTCTCAGCGGCAATGTGGGCGGAGCCTTCGCACTGAGCACTTCGGTCCCCAGCGTAATCCTGGTAGCCGATTCGGCGGCGTTCGACTTTGAAACCACTCCGACCTTCAACCTCGTGCTGCAAGCGGTCGATTCGACGGGCCTCGTCGGCACCGGTCTCTACACCATCAATTTGACCAACGTCAACGAGGCTCCCACCGCGAACGCAATCAGCTTTTCCGGCACCGAGGACACGACAATCAATGATTCGTTGACCGGCTCGGATGTCGAAGGCTCCGAGCTGACCTTCTCGGTCGTCTCCGGCCCAGCAAACGGCAGCTTGACTCTGAACCCAAACGGCTCGTTCTCGTACTCACCGAACGCGAACTTCAACGGCTCCGATAGCTTCACGTTCAAGACCAACGACGGATCGCTCGATTCCGCAACCGCGACGGTCTCGCTGAGCATCGCGGCCGTCAACGATGCGCCGATCGCGAATGCCGCCAGCTTCTCCGGCACCGAAGACACGACGCTCAACGGGACGCTGACCGGTTCCGATATCGAAGGCTCCGCGCTGACCTTCTTCGTCGTCACCGGCCCGGCGAACGGCAGCCTGACGCTGAACGCAGAGGGCACGTTCTCGTACTCACCGAATGCGAACTTCAACGGCTCTGACAGCTTCACGTTCAAGACCAACGATGGCTCGCTCGACTCGGCATCGGCGACGGTCTCGCTGAGCATTGCCGCCGTCAACGATGCGCCGATCGCGAATGCCAACAGCTTCTCCGGCACCGAGGACGCGACACTCAACGGAACGCTGACCGGCTCGGATGTCGAAGGCTCCGCTCTGACCTTCTCAATCGTCTCCGGCCCTGCGAACGGCAGCCTGACGCTGAACGCAGACGGCACGTTCTCGTACTCACCGAACGCGAACTTCAACGGCTCCGACAGCTTCACGTTCGAGACGAATGACGGATCGCTGGACTCCGCATCGGCGACGGTCTCGCTGAGCATTGCGGCCGTCAACGATGTGCCGATCGCGAATGCAACGAGCTTCTCTGGCACCGAGGACACGACACTCAACGGGACTTTGACCGGTTCGGATATCGAAGGCTCCGCGCTGACCTTCTCGGTCGTGACTGCCCCGGCAAACGGCAGTCTCACGCTGAATGCGAACGGCACGTTTTCATTCTCGCCGAATGCGAACTTCAATGGTTCGACCAGCTTCACGTTCAAGACGAACGACGGCTCGTTGAACTCTGCGGCTGCGACGGTCTCGCTCAGCATCGCGGCGGTGAATGATGCGCCGACATTGTCCCCCGCGACGTTCTCGCTGCCGGAGAACTCGGCGAACGGCACGAGCGTCGGCACCGCTTCCACGAGCGACCCCGATGTCGGCGACACGAAGTCGTTCGCGATCCTCAGCGGCAACACCGGCGGTGCGTTCGCCATCAATGCCGCGACGGGAGCCATCACCGTCGCGAATACGGCGGTGCTCGACTTCGAGACCACGCCGACATTCACGCTCTCGGTTCGCGTCACCGACGGTGGCGGACTGACCTCGACCGCCAACATCACCGTCAATCTGACCGATGTTGTGGAAACGAAATTCTTCACGGTCGATCCCGGCACGGACGCGGCTTATCGCTACTCCGCCTCCGGCACGGCTCAACCGTCGTCGGCGTTGGCTGGCGGAAACACGAACTCGATGGGCGTCGCGTCGGACATCACCGGCGCGAAGTATTGGGTCATCGACTCGAACAAAACGGTCTACGTCTACAACGCGGCGACCGGAGTGTTGCTCGGTTCGTGGTCGGCCAGCGGCCTGACGACTCCGCAAGGGATCACCACCGACGGGACACACGTCTGGATTATCGACAGCGGCTCGGACAAGGTCTTCAAGTACGACAACGCCGCCAGTCGACTGACCGGCACGCAAGCCGCGAACTCCTCTTGGTCGCTCAACAACAGCAACAAGAACTCGACCGATCTGGTGACGAACGGCACCCACATCTGGACGCTGGAGAGCGCCAACACCGACAAGGTCTTCAAGTACACAACGGCCGGAGCATTGGTCGGAAGCTGGACGATCTCGGCCATCAACGCCACGCCAACCGGCCTGACGATCAACCCGGCCAACGTCAGCGACATCTGGATCGTCGATAGCGGGACGGACAAGGTCTACCAATACACCGCCGCCGCTACGCGCACCTCTGGCAGCCAAGCCTTCGCCATCAGCTTCAACCTCGCCGCCGCTAACACCAACGCCCAAGGGATCGCCGATCCGCCGCCACCCGGCACTCTGCAAGTCACGACTGCGGGTGATCCACTACCCGCGTCGCGACGTGATGAAACGAATTCGAGTTCCAAGCCACGCACGGTCGAACCGGCCTTTGCTCCAACTTCCGAGCGACGAAACGCTCCAACGTCTGCAAGATCTGCAACCAGCATGACTGAGACCCCTCAGTCTGAAACGCTCCCGGCGAAGAAGAGCAGTTCCCTGGATGCCGAAACCGTCTGGTCGCTGTTCACCGAAGACTCTTGGCTGATCAGCCTTGAGTGATGAGGCCGCACGCTTCAGCGATCTCATGTCTGCCAGACACTCGCAGAGCCTTATCGCTGCCGCTGAACCTCGAAAACCATGCTCCCGATGACCTCAAGCCGCCCGTTCGTGACGTGCCGCGACCACTTCAAATACTCAGGTGCGACTTGTTGTGTTTTCGAGAACTCGCTTGTAACTGGTGAATCAGAAACCCTCAGGTATCAGAGTGCGCGTTCGATTTGATCGCCGTTGGACCTGAGGCGTGGATGACCATGAGCGAAGATGTGGCTGACTTGAAATGTCCTCGATGCGGTGCCGCGCTGGATGCGGCGGTGGCAAATGGGATTTGTCCGGCTTGTTTGCTGAAGCAAGCGGCATTGGGAACTGGCACCGATAGTTTTCCCGCGATGCCTTGGACTCCGCCGACCGTGGATGAGTTGGCTTCGGCGTTTCCACAGCTTGAGGTGCTGGAACTCATCGGGCATGGCGGGATGGGGGCGGTCTACAAGGCTCGGCAGAAGTCGTTGGGACGGCTGGTGGCGTTGAAGATTCTGGCTCCGCAGCACGCGGCGAATCCCGACTTCGCCGAGCGATTTGCTCGCGAGGCGAAGGTGCTCGCCGAGGTCAGTCATCCGAACATTGTCACGGTCCATGATTTTGGCCAGGCGGGCGAAACAGAAAAATTCTACTTCCTGACGATGGAGTTCGTGGACGGCGTCAACTTGCGACAAGCGATGAAGGCGGGGCGGCTGACTCCGCAGCAAGCGTTGGCGATCGTGCCGCCGATTTGTGAGGCGCTGCAGTTCGCTCACGATCGAGGGATCGTGCATCGGGACATCAAGCCGGAGAACTTGCTGCTCGACAAAGAGGGGCGAGTGAAGATCGCGGACTTCGGCATCGCACGAATGCTGCGTGCCGAAAGTAGCCACGCTCGCCAGAGCGTGGGGGATGTCGATCACGGCTCGGCCCACGCTCTGGCGAGCGTGACTACGGAGGCCGAGCTCACTCAAGAATCTGTGTTGGGCACGCCGTCGTACATGGCTCCGGAGCAGCGCGAACGTCCTTCAGCGGTCGATCATCGGGCGGATATTTTTTCGCTCGGCGTCGTGTTGTACGAGATGCTCACCGGCGAGTTGCCGGGAGCGAGCTTGCAACCGCCGTCTCGCAAAGTGCAGATCGACGTTCGCCTTGACGAGATCGTGTTGCGAGCGTTGGAGCAAAACCCGGAGCTGCGGTTTCAGTCGGCGACAGAACTGCGGACTCGTGTCGAGACGACCGTGGAGCACGTTTCCAACGTGCTCGGTCAATCGGCGTCGGCCAGTTCGGACGGGCACGTTGGAAACGTGCCCCACGACGAGCGGCAACGGCCGGGGTTCCCGTTGATGGAGCTTTGGGGAATCCGAACCGTATGGGGGCGTCGGTGCTTTCAGCTTGCTCAGCTTGGATATCTCGGCTTCCTGAGTTTCTTGGCCTTCGTGCCGGGCCTTGATCGAGCGTTGGGTTTCTCTGGGTTCTTCGGCTTCTTTGGATTCTTCGGCATCGCGGTGATGATCGAACGCTGGCATCGGCGCGACGATCAAGTGCCTCAAGGCCCGCTCGCCGACGAGCGTTCGCAGCGTCACAAGATTGCCTTCGCGGCGTCGGTCGTGTGGCTTGTCACCGGCATGGTGGTGGGGACGGTCAAGTTAAGAGCGATGGAGGTTCGCTTTCGTTACGACTACGAGTGGCTGGCACTCACGCTCTTCTTGCTGGCGACGGCGGTGTTGCCGGGAGTCTTGGTCTCGAAGTCCATCAAGCAGTGGTGCGCGAAGCGCGATCCGCACGGCAGGCCGTCAATCTTTGGCTGGTTGCGTGCGATCGCGGTGTTGGGCTTCGTCATGACGCTCCCCTTTGTGATGTTCACGACGGGATTGCTCGATGGATTCGTCTCGAAAGTCCTCGTCTGGGACGTAAGGGCGGCCGCGTTGCTGTTGCCGATTGGACTGATCGGATTCATCGCGCTGCCGTGGGCGAGCGTCGTGTTGTGGCAAGCTCGGTTCTTGCTGACTCCGGCGACGGGTGATCCGCTGGTTGATGAGGCTCCGCGGCGGCAACATCGACGAATCGTGATCGGGACAGTGGTGGCGATGCTGCTTGCGGTGGCGGTGGTGATCTGCGTCCCGTCGAGGCCGCAACCGATCGAAGTCACAACTCGACACGCGGCGGTGGAGAATGGCCATTACACGTTCGAGTACAGCGTGCAAGACGTCCCCGGTTGGAATGTCTGGCTGACGCTGGAGAACGCTCAGTTGATCAAGTCCGACTCGCCACATCTTGAGGATCGCGGCCCGGTCGTCGTCAGTCGCTATCAAGCCAAGCTGGTGGGCAACGGTCGCGTGCGTGTTCCACTCGAATACTTACCGACGACGGATGAAGAACTCGGCAAGATGCGAGCGTCGCTTGGGCCGTCTGAAGGAGATCGCGTCCAGTTGAGTCCGCGTCAAAACTACGGCAAGCTCGCGTACCAAACCGAATCGCACATGCGAGTCTGGGCGATCCTGATGATGTTGCCCGAAGGACAAACTCCCGATTCACAGTTGCTCGAACCGACTGGATCGCCCGCCTCGCCTCGTTACAAAACGATCGAGCCGCCCGCTCAGCCGACGCTGGGTCCGTTCGAGGGAAACTACGAGCAAGGCCGCGTCGAGTTGTTCGCTTTGAACGATCATCCGCCGAACGGCCGACCTTTCTGGAAGCCGAACGGCGAGCCGCTGACCGAGGCCGTGCCGGAACTCGGCGGATCGAATACGGCCAGTGGTAGAGTCATGAAAGAGATCGTCGTTCGAGTTCACAGCGCAGCGGGATTGGATGCGACTCCCGTGATCCGACTTCGCCCGAACTCGGGCTTCTCGGCGATGGGGAGCTCGCTTCATCGACCCGACGACAAGCAACCATTTGCCAGGTTTCACAGCGCGATCGCCTGCCCACCGGATGCTCGCGAGATGACCGTCGAAGTGGGCGTGGCCGACGGCGATTGGCACAAAGAAATCGAATTCCCACGGCGCGATAATCAGCCTCACAGCGGCCTGACGACATCCGGCGATCGAAGTCACGGAGATTGGTCCGGCTCAATTCGATCCGCCAGCATCGTCGGCGACCGAGTGCCGCTCGCCTTCAGCTTCTCGCGTCGTGACGACTTTGAAACGCGGATGACTTACGAACGAGACGACGGCACGATCGTACCGCTCGTCGGCGAAGGCTCCGACGGCAACGGCGGAATGACCAACTCACTCACGACGCTGCCGGTCGCCGAGTTCAAGAGCATCAAACATTTCCGCGTGGAGTCTCGCCGCTACCAATGGATCGAGTTCCGCAATGTGTCGCTCGAACTCGGCCATCGGACGAATGTGGAAGTGCGGTAGACGAACGAACTCTCAATCCAGCGCCCCCACCGAGGCAAGCTCGGTGGGGTAACGACTTGAGTCCCCAACATGCCTGACCGCCCCGCGAATGCGTTTCACACGACACGCTGGACTCAGGTGGTCGCGGCTCACGGGAAGACTCCCGAAGCGAAGCAGGCTCTGCGCGAACTGTGCGAGACGTATTACGCCCCGGTCGAACTCTTCGTGCGGCGGTCGCGTGCCGGGATGAACTCGGCTCAGGCCGATGACGCTCGCGATCTGACGCACGAGTTCTTCGCCAAGCTGCTCGAAGGGAACAGCCTCGAAAACGCGGATCGCACGCGAGGCCGCTTCCGTTCGTATCTGCTGGGAGCGGTGAAGCATTTTCTGAGCGATCAACACGATCGCGATCTGACCCTCAAACGTGGCGGAGGCCAAACCACACAGTCGCTCGATCAACCGCGGCGCGACGACGAGCCTCTGACCATCGCCGATCCGAGCGGCTTGCCTCCCGATGCGTACTTCGATCGCCAATGGGCACTCGCCGTCGTCGAGCAAGCAATCGCCACGCTCCGCACCGAAGCCGAGACCTCAGGAGAACTCGCGCGCTTCGAGGTTCTGCAACGCTGGCTCGTCACCCCATCGAGCCACGACACGGCGATCGAAGCGGCCCGGTCGCTGAAGCTGTCGGAGGGGGCTTTCAAAGTCGCCGTGCATCGCTTGCGGAAACGCTTCCGCCACATCGTCGTTGATCGCATCGCCTCGACAGTCAGCGATCCGGTTGAGGCACAGGACGAACTCAACTACCTCGTCAGTGCGATGGGGCGATGACTCGTCGCGCTCACTCAACAACTGCCAGACCGAATGTACCAGCGTCCAAGCCAGCCGCTCGACGACGACATTCATGGCTCACATCCTCCCGGAAGACTTTGTCGTACTGCCTGTGTTGCATCACGGTCTCGCGAAATCGAGGTCGTGTCTGTAATTTTCCTTCGTGCTAACGCGAGCATCACTCACCCAAACCACCATTCTGGGGGAGCAGTGATGCGTCCCACCGATTGCGTCTCGGACTAATGATTTCGTGTAACGGAGTACCAAGCCATGATCTTCGGCCAGTCGTCATCTCACGCCGTCGCTCTGTCGAGCCAAGAACAATCCGTGCTAAAGAACGGCTACCAGCATTGGCGAGCTGTCAGTGCGAGGCTCAACAATCTGCTGGTGAAACGGCTGTCGAAAGCGGAACTGCATGCGGGGGCCAAGAAGCTGGGACTCCTGCAAGGTGGGGTCTTGGTGTTTGACTCCGAAGAGGAGTGCGCCATTTTGATGGACTACAGCATTCATCACGTCCGCACCAGCGGCCGAAACGCCGTCGAGCGAGAATTGATCGCGCGATCCGATGCTCCCGAGTCCGAGGAACTCACTTGTCTGCAAGCTTTGCAGCACACCGTCTATTCTCTGTTCATCGTCGAAGCGGTCGAGCCGGGCCTTGGTGTTCACGTTCGTGACCTGCGGTCCCATGCAGAGTTATTTCTCATGGACCTCGGTTTCGGAAGCTCCGCAGTGCCGGGGCTGATCCTAGCGACTCGGATCATTTCGGTAGGTGGAATCCACATGACGGGAGGCGCGGCGATCCCGCTTGGAAAATTCCCGAGCGAAGGAGAGGACTTACAGTTTTGGCAGAAGTTCACGACTTATTTGGAGTCTCTCGCCGAAGACTTCGACCCGGCCACGTTGATCCGCGAAAGCCTAAGAGCGGGCGGCGGTTCGCGGGTTCAATTCCAAGACGTCGGTGGAAAGTCGATCGGCCACGCACCGGTTGGCCAGCTCACGCATTCTGAAAAAATCGGGCGCAACGCACCGTGCCCGTGCGGCAGCGGCAAGAAGTTCAAACACTGTTGTCAGCACTAAGAAAGGCGGTCGTGGAGCGCTCACATGTCTGACGTTTCTCAAACACGTCGCCGGTTCATGCACGCCACCGCGACAGTCGCTTTGAGCTGCTGTCGAAGTCGGGAGTCTGTGCTCCGGATGCCAAGAAGGTGGCGAAGCACAATCCGACGATCCGAACACGTTCGAGTTCAAGCGGCTGCTCGATCAGTTGTTTCAAGAGCAGTCGTCGAAGCTGACCGTGTTGTTCAACTCGTTTCTTTGTGACCCTCACGCCAGCGGAGGCCGCATTCAGTCGGTGCCAGACCACTCCGGAGCGCCCGTTTTGCAGTGGCACAGTTATCAACAGTCGTCTGGGAGAATCATGGGTCGTAGTACCAAACCGAGGTGAGCTTCGGGTTCGGGACAGCTTTGCCGGCCACGAAGTCCTGGCCGTGTGTTTTCCACCACGTTCGCAAGCGAGCGATCTCTTCGGGAACATTGTTCGTTTCGTGGGCGTAGAGATTCCGCATCTCGCCGGGCAGGCCGAAGCGGTAGAGGTATTGATACAGCGCTGAGTGTGCTCCGTGACTTTCGGGCCATTCGACCTCGCCCTCTCCGAAGGTCTTTTCGCGACGAGCGGCGGCTCGGAGCGAATCGTCATCGAGCAGTGCGATCAGCAACGGTGCCGCCCAGCGACCGGCTCCTTGAGACAGTTCACTCAGGATGTTTTTTCGCTGGTTCGGATCGCGGCTGGACAGGCTCGCCACGAGAAAGTCGATCGCTTCTGGCGTTGCGAGTTGGGCCAGCACATGGAACCGATAGCCCGTCTTCGCAGCAATGATGGCTGGCACTTTCGATCGGACATCCAAATGGCCGAGCGCCAATTGAGCCGCACCGGCAACGGTGTGGTTCTCCGAATCGACGTGTGCGGCGAGACGATCCCATTCCGGCGCTCCGAAACTCTCCCCTTTCAGCGTGTGAGCGTCTTCGCAAAGCTGCCAGACATCCAACAGTTCTGGCGGCCAGTAGGCATATCCTTGAGGCTTCGCAATGTGCTTCAAGGCATCGGCGACAAGGTGGCCGAGGCTTTTGTCCTCGGTATGTTTCTTGAGCGGTTCGACGGCCCGTTGATCTCGTAAGTACAGCAAGGCGAAGATCACCGAATGCTTCACGCTCGGCCGATCATCCAGAGCCTGAATCAGTGCGGGAACTCCCGCCGGTTGAAACGTCTCTCCCAAAGCCGTCGCAGCCGCCGATCGAACTGCTTCGTGCTTGCTCTCCTTGAGGATCTCGCTCAGAGGCGCAACCGCTTTCGCCCCACGGTAGGTCAGCGCGCTGCAGCACCAAGCGGCCGCATTCGGGTCATCTAACTTTGCCGTCTTCACCAAACGGTCAAACACCGCATCACCGAGATACCTCAGCCGAGTCTGTCCTTCGCCGCTCGTCGCGTCTTTGGCAAGACCTTGCATCGTTTGCTGAAACGCTCGATCGATCGCTTCTGGCGTGCTGAGGTCTTCCAGCCCTTTCGGCCGACGGCTCTTCAAGTCGCCGCGTTGTTGCAGCTCAGTCGCGGCGATCTGCTTGACCCAACGAATCGTTTCGTCCGGAATGGAGAATGAGACTTCTCGCTTGGCATCGACCGGCGCTTTAGCAGACACCGGTTTCTTCGAGTCCGGGATCGCGCCGCCACCGATGATGGGGCGCGTCGTTGGCTTCAAGAGGTAAACGCCATCTCCCGAGTTGGCTCCTAGCTTCTTGACGCTCCCCCAAGCGAAAAAGTCTTCGAGTTTGACGATGCGAACGCCCTGAGCGATCGCCTCTTTTCGCATTGCTGCGTAGTGCTGCTGGATGCGTTCGGCGATCTGCTTTTGATCGGGATCGGTGATGCTCTTGGGATCGGCGATCTCGCCGACAACGAGGAATTTTGTTTCGGCCGTGATCTTGCCCTCCTTGGGAATGCGATTGCCTTCGTCATCGACTTCGTTGTCGATGATGGCGTTCGATCGTTCGATCAGCTCGCGGAGTTTTTCTCGATCGATTCTTCCGCTTTGATCGAAGTCGATCTTGCCGACGATCGAGAATCGCTGCCGCACCGCGCGACTCTCCTTGACCGGGTCCGCAGCGGGAACCACGACGTCACCCTTGGCGATCTTGTTGGCCGCGTCTTCCTTGAGGATGCGAACCTCCGACCTGTCCTGCTCGACTCGAATGACCTCGACCGTTCCCTTCACGACCGGCTCATCCGCTTTGCCGTTGGCCGGTGCTTTCGCTCGAACCTCGAACTTCATGAGCTTCTTGACGGTGTCTCCCTCGCCGAGGCTGATCACCGCAACTTGGCGCTGCTGGTCGATGGAAAGAACTTTGCCTCGAATCGCGCTGACCTGCGCTCGGCGCGGGTCTCCCGACCCCGCCGCTGGCGTAAACCGCAGGTCTCCATTCGCGTCGTTGGCGTTGTTCGTTGCGTCCTCCGAATTCGGGAGACCTGCGGTCGAGTCGAGGGCGGGGTCGGGAGACCCGCGCCCAGCGCGAAGGTTGGTGTCGAGTTCGGACGTTGGCGTTTCGATCTCGGCTCGCGACGACACGAACGTGCCGAGCGCGATCGTCAGCACGAGGCCAAGCGTCAGCAAACCGGCGAGCCATCCGCTGCTGGTGCGCGGCGGAGCAGTCACGTCGAGCAATTGTCGAATGCGGTGCAGCAAGACTCCTTCACGACCGCTCATCGCCACGGAGAAGGCAGGGTCGCGAGACCCGCGACTCGCGCTCAATTGAGTCAGTCGAGCGACATGCTCCAGCGTCTCGGCATAGCGGATTCGATCGTTCGTGACGGTCGCGGCGAGTTCGTCGCAACAGAGTTCGCGTTCAACTCGCAATCGGCGCGAGAGCCACCACACGGCCGGATGATAAAACAGCAACGTCTCGACGAGCCGTTGCAACAAGTTCACCCACAGATCCAGTCGCCGCACATGAGCCAGCTCATGCGCGAGCACCGCTTCGAGCATGTCAGGCGGCAACTCCGCAAGCCACGCGGCCGGCAACAAGATCATCGGCTTGAACAACCCGATCGCGACCGCTTCAGCCACTCGACGACAGACACGGACTCGCGGTTGCGCCATCGATAACGCGGCACAGAGCCGCTCAACGATCGGCGCGAAAGTCTCCGGCAACATTTCGACCGCGCGACGCCAACGCCACAAACCGATCGCTCCGAGCAGCAATCGCAAACTCAGCAGCCCCACGCCGCACAACCAGACGCCGATGATCCACGGCTCGAAGGGACGCAGCGTTTGTCGCCAATCGGAAACGGAAGGGGGTTTCGTTTCAGTCGTGAGTTGTGGGGGCGGCAGGTTGATCATCCGAAAATCCACGGCGACGTGGTCTGGTGTGGACGCATCAAACGGTTCTACACGCGGACCGGCGAATGGATTCAACGGGCGATCGTCGGCGCGAACCGTCTTTCCGAATTGATTGTGCGATTGATCCAAAGCGGGGCTGACACCCCGCACTCCAAAGTCGGGCGCGACGAACCACGTCACGAACGGGCACGCCGACATCAGCAGGAACGCGGCCAGGCTGCTCGCGTATCGCACGCTCGGCCGCTTCAAGTTCAGCAAGGCCACCAAAGCAGCCAGCAGGGCAGCAACGGCCACGCCTTGCCAAACGAAGTGAGCCAGCACGATCACCAGCCGCTCTTGAATCGTTGCGGGAAGCCAGGACATGAGAGGCTCCTTCGTCGCCGTCATCGGCAAAGTCATGTAACCCGAAGCGTCAGCGAGGGCGGATGCTTCAAGAGATGTTGAATCTCGAAAACCTGGATGTCATGTCGGGTGAAGCGCTCGCCCTCGCTGACGCTTCGGGTTACTTCAGTTCGGCTCGTCACGCGAGAGCGTGACGGCTACATACTCAGCGCTTGTGGTCTTTGATCAGCTTGCGAATCTCTGCCAACTCGGCCTCGGATGGTTGAGCTTGTTCCAGCAGCCGTGCCACGAGCGCGGTGGCGGAGCCGGAAAACACTCGCTCCAGCAGATCGCCGAGCAGTTTGCCCTCGTGATGCTGCGACTCGTGCTTGGCCGAGTAGCGGAACGCTCGGCCTTCCGGTTCGCGGGTGACGAGCTTCTTCTCGAACATCACGTTGAGCAGGCTCATCACCGACGTATAGGCCCGCTCGCGCGGCAGGACTTCGAGCACCTCGCGGACGGTACACGGCCCGCGGTCCCAGAGGATTTGCAACACTTCCACCTCAGCCGCCGTCGCGTGCGGCGTCTTCGGTCTAGCCATGACGATCACCTTTCTGATCCGCATTCCGAAAATCATTGTGGCTCGACGCTCCGCGTCGAGAGTGGCCTTAAAGCTCAGAAGTTGTTGCAACTCATTCGCGACGCGGAGCGTCGCGCCACAGTTGTTCAACGATCGCCGCGCGGCTGATTTCGGTGTCGCGGCTGCGTCGGATGCGAGTCGCATCCACCACGAGTGAGGCGGCACTCTACGGGTTGTACCGTAGTTGTCAACGGCAGAACCAGTAGATCGGCGATGCCTTGTGACGGCTGACGGCAACGCGGTTACGATCCTGCCTCATCGCGCGTGTCGCCCTTGATAGGCCAATCCCTTGCCTGAGAGCCAACTCGGCATGAACGAGATCCTCGTGATCCTCCCGAACGAATTCCTGCGCAGGAGACTCCCCCATGAAGCTTGCCAGCGTTCCCGTTTGCTTTCTGATGCTGGTCGGTGCCGCGACCAACAACGTCGTTCGCGCCGATGATGCGGCGCGCGGCGTCGAATTCTTCGAGAAGAAGATTCGGCCGCTACTCGTCAAGCATTGCTATGAATGTCACGGTCCGGCGGAAGCGTCGGCCAAGTTGCGATTGGATTCGCGAGCGGGCTGGGAAAAAGGTGGCGAAGGTGGTCCGGCGATTGTGCCGGGCGATCCGTCGGCCAGCTTGCTGATGCGAGCGGTCTCGCATCGTGATCCGCAGCTCAAGATGCCGCCGAAAGACGCGGGTGGAAAACTGAGCGACGCGCAAATCGAAGACCTGACGACGTGGATTCGGCAAGGTGCTCACGATCCGCGAACGGGAGCCAAGATCGTCACCGACATCGAAGCGGCGGCGGAACGGCATTGGGCCTTTCAGCCGATCGCGCCGCCAGCAATCGAGCCGAATACTCATCCGATTGATTTCTTGATCGAACGGAAGCTGCGCGAGAACAACTTGGTCGCGACAGAGCCGGCCGACATGCGGACGCTCGTGCGGCGGATGACGTTTGATCTCATCGGCCTGCCGCCGACGGAGAAGCAACTGGCGACGGCTCGCGAAGATTACCCGCGGCTCATTCAAGAGCTGCTCGCGTCGCCCCGGTATGGCGAACGCTGGGGGCGGCATTGGCTCGACGTGGCGAGATACTCGGACGCGAAGGACGGCGTGTTGATGTACGGCGACGCGCGCATCCGGCCGTTCGCCTACACCTATCGTGATTATGTGATCCGCGCGTTCAACGACGACAAGCCGTTCGATCAGTTCATTCGCGAGCAGCTCGCCGCGGACCGATTGAAGTTGCCTGAAGACTCGCCGGACCTCGCGGCGCTGGGGCTGCTGACGCTCGGACGCATGTTCGACAGCAATCGACATGACGTGATCGACGACCAGATCGACGTGGTCGCTCGCGGCTTCCTCGGCCTGACCATCAGTTGTGCTCGTTGCCACGACCACAAGTTCGATCCGCTTCCGACGGCCGACTACTACTCGCTGTACGGCGTCTTCGCGAGCGGCATCGAGCCGCTCGAACGGCCGCGCATCGCCCCCGTCGCGGAAGCTGGTAAGGCGTTCGAGCAAGAGTTCGCCGGCAAACTGAAAGAGGTTTATGACCAGCAGCAGGCTCATTACGACTCGACGCTGAAAACCGCTCGCGAGCGGACGCCGGACTATCTGGTGCAGGTCGCCACGACCGAACCCGATGTCTCCGAGACAACGATCTTCTTTCTGTCGTTGATCCCCGATCAGCTCCGGCCGCAGATCACGAAACGCTGGCGGCAACTGATCGCTCGCCGAGCATTCGCCGACGACCCGCTCTTCGGCCCGTGGCACGACCTGATGCGCGAACCGGTGCTGAAGCCGGAAGAATGGAAAGCTCGCGGTATCGACCAACGGATCATCGACGGCCTCGTCGCCGCCAAGCCGCAAACGCCAGCCGAGGTCGCGCGAGCCTACGGCACGATCATCCGCGACGTGTCGGCTAAGAATCCCGACGAAGCGGACCCGCTCGCCGCGTTGCTGGTTTCGCGCACCGGCCCGGTCTGGTTTCCGAAGCGAGACGTGACGGTTTATCTCTCGCGACAACCGGGAGACGCCTTTCGCGGATTGCTGGGGCAGCTCGATGCCATCGCCGTCAAACACAAGGACGCCGCACCGCGAGCGATGGTCGTCGCCGATTCCGAAGTCTTGTGCGATCCGGTGATCTTCCAGCGCGGCGATCCCAGCGCACGCGGATTGCCGGTCCCGCGACGGTTTCTCAGCGCGTTGTCGAAAGCCGACCGAGCAAACTTCACCGACGGCGGCGGGCGACTCGACCTCGCCAACGCAATCGCGTCGCGCGACAACCCGCTCACCGCGAGAGTCTGGGTGAATCGCGTCTGGATGCACCATTTCGGCGAGCCGCTGGTCGAGAACCCCAGCGACTTCGGCCTGCGAACCAAACGCCCTGTCCAGCACGAGTTGCTCGATTTCCTGGCCGACTTCTTCATCCGCAACGGTTGGCGCACGAAGCCGCTGCATGAGTTAATCCTCACCTCGCGAGCCTATCAGCGAGCGTCGCGAATTCCCGAGACCCCGCAGATGGCGAAACAACTCGAAGCCGACGCAGCGAACTCGCTGCTGTGGCGAGCCAACCGCCGACGGCTCGACTTCGAGCAAATGCGAGACACGCTGCTCGTCGCGTCGGGCGAGTTGGACGAAACGATGTTCGGCCGGCCGCCACTCATCACCGACGAGAACAATCGTCGCCGAACCGTGTACGCCTTTGTCGAACGTCAAAACATCCCGGCGATGGTCCAGAACTTTGACTTCGCGAACGCCGACACCTCCACGCCGCGCCGCGTGATGACGACAGTCCCGCAACAAGCTCTGTTCGCGATGAACTCCACCTTCGTACTGGGGCGAGCGAAAGCACTGGCAAGTCGTCCGACGAAAACTAAAACCGCCAACGCGATCACGCACCTGTACCTCGCCGTTTACGGTCGCGAACCGACGGCCGAGGAACTCGCGTGGTGCAACGAGTTCCGCCAAGCCGGCTCGTTGGAACAACTCGCCCAAGTGTTGTTGATGAGCAACGAGCTGATGTTTGTGGATTGAAGATGATGAGCCGGGACGCGCTAGCGTCTGGTTTTGGTGTTGATGTTGATGAATTATCCCTGATCCCGAAGGGATCGCAGCCATTAGCCGGTGGTTGAGCGAAGCGATACCACCGGGAACGGGCGACACAATTGACCGCATCCCGGAGGGATGCCAGCAATGATGGTGCTGGCATCCCTCCGGGATGCAAACCGTAATTCGATACCAAACCGGTGGTGCGCCTGCGGCGACCACCGGCTAATGGCTGCGATCCCCTCGGGATCAGGCACCTTCCTTCGCGGTCAATTCACCGGAGACAACATGAACGATCCATCGAATCTGATCTCGCGCCGTGACCTGCTCCGCACAACGGGAACGGGACTCGGTCTGCTCGCGTTGCCGGCATTGCTGCAAGCAGAGGGGTCGGCATCGGCCAATCCGTTGGCGGTGCGCAGTCCGCACTTCGCGCCGCGAGCCAAGCATCTCGTTCACATTTATTTGAACGGAGGTCCTTCGCAAGTCGATACCTGGGATCCAAAAATTGAACTCACGAAATGGGGCGGCAAAAAGCTGCCGCTCGGCAACTTGACGACCGAACGAGAGACCGGCGTGGCGCTGGCCTCGCCATTCCAGTTCGCTCAGTACGGCGACAGCGGTTTGTGGTGCAGCGAAATCTTTCACCAAACGGCGAGCCGTCACGCCGACCGCATCTGCGTGATTCGGTCGATGTACGCCAACACGCCGAACCACGAACAAAGCATGCGGCTGATGAACACCGGAGACGAGCGTCTGTCGCGCCCCAGCTATGGCTCGTGGCTGACCTATGGCCTCGGCTGCGAGAACCAGAACCTGCCGGGGTTTGTGACGCTCTGCCCCGGCCTGCCCGTTGCCGATTCGTCGAACTGGCGCAGCTCGTTCCTGCCGGGCATCTATCAGGGGACGTACCTCGACACGCGCAAGACGAACGTCACCGAGCTGATCGCCAACATACAAAATCCGGTCATCGGCGCGGCCGACCAGCGACGGCAACTCGACCTGCTGGCGAAGCTGAATCGCCAACATCAGGCGTCTCGACAAGAAGACGCGAACCTCGAAGCTCGCATCCAATCGTTTGAACTCGCGTTCCGCATGCAGATGGAAGCGACCGACGCGCTCGACATCTCAAAGGAATCGAAGGCGACACAAGAACTCTACAAAGCGGAGACGGTTCACGGTCGCCAACTCCTCATTGCCCGGCGACTGATCGAGCGGGGCGTCCGCGTCGTGCAGTGTTATCACGGCGACGTGCAGCCCTGGGATTCACACAGCAACATCGCCGGCGAACATCGCAAGCTGGGCAACGAAGCGGATGGCCCCATCGCCGCGCTGCTGACGGACTTGGCTCAGCGAGGCTTGCTCGACGAAACGCTCGTGCTGTGCGGCGGCGAATTCGGACGGACTCCCGCGGTCGAGATCCCCATCGGCGGAGGCAACCCCACCGGCCGCGACCACAATCATCACGGCTTTTCCATCTGGCTCGCGGGCGGCGGCATCAAAGGGGGCCTGGCCTACGGCAGCACGGATGACTTCGGCTATCGAGCCGTCGAGAACCGAGTCCACATCCACGACCTCCACGCGACGCTGCTGCACCAGATGGGCTTCGATCACGAACGCCTCACCTACCGTCACGCCGGCCGCGACTTCCGGCTGACCGATGTGCATGGCCGAATCGTGAAAGAGATTCTGGCCTGAAGCACGCCCGGCTGTTGCGAATCGTCGTCGAAACGTCCGAATCAAAATTCTGAAGGCGGGCGGACGAGGCGGCGTGGTCATCAAGAACACGTTTCTCTCCAACACCGACAACGCCTCGGTGAGTCTGCGGAAGCTGCTGTTTGAAAGCTGCAACCTGTACGCCGTGCTCGACTGTCCCGGCGGCACGTTTCAGGGGGCGGGCATGAAGACCGTCGTGCTGTTCTTTGAGAAGGGAGCACCGACTCACCGAAGTCGTGGAGCGTCGATGTTCGGTCCCTGAGCGAAGCCGAAGGGCTCGACCTGTCGGTGAAGAACCCCAACGGCGGCGAGGAAGTGACGCACCGCAAGGATCGCATTCGGCAGGCTCTGTACCGAGCACTCCGGGCAGCCAACAAGGAGTTGCTGCAACTTTAATGGGACATCGGCGAGTCCATTCATCGCAAGCAGCAAGAAGTTGGCTGGGGCAAAGCCGTGGTCGAAACACTGGCCCGCGACCTGCAAGCCGAGTTCCCCGGCCGCAATGGGTTTTCGGCCCGCAATCTGTGGAATATGCGGGATTTCTACCGCGAATTCTCTGACTCTAACGGAATCTAGGTAGCGGTGTGAAAGCCGCGCATTGAGGCGGACAAGTAGAGATTGTGAAGCCAATGTTGATGAAACAGTTTCTTGTTAATTCGATGAGCCGGGCTGACAAA
>JBJXEX010000119.1:0-19903 GCA_046156195.1 Planctomycetaceae bacterium
GCCGGCTGTCGTATCTGTTTTGGAACTCGATGCCCGATGAGACCCTCACGAACCTCGCCGCGTCTGGCAAGCTGCGAGCGCCGGACGTGCTCCGTTCTGACACCGATCGCTTGCTGAAAGACCCGAAGTCGCAGCGGTTCATCGAAGACTTTCTCGGTCAGTGGCTGAAGCTCAGGCAGATCGCCTCCACCGATCCCGACCGCAAGCTGTATCCCGAATTCAATCCGTATCTCCAAGACTCGATGGTCGCCGAAACGCGAGCCTACTTCCGTGAACTGATCGACAAAGACTTCGACGCAACGCACCTCGTGCGATCGAAGTTCGCGATGTTGAACGAGAAGCTGGCAGTGCATTACGGCATTCCGGGAGTCGTCGGTTCGCAAATCCGCCGAGTCGATCTGCCGGCCGATTGTCCGCGCGGAGGTTTCTTGACTCAGGGGTCGATCTTAAAGATCACCGCCAACGGCACGACGACCTCCCCCGTCCCGCGCGGAGCGTTCGTGATGGATCGGTTGCTCGGTCAACCGCCGGAACCGCCGCCGCCGAACATTCCGGCGATCGAAACGGACGTGCGCGGCGCGAAGACGATTCGCGAGCAACTCGACAAGCACCGTTCGGACACGGTCTGTGCCTCGTGCCACGCGAAGATGGACCCACCCGGTTTCGCGTTGGAAGCGTTCGACGTCATCGGCGGATTCCGCACGCGATATCGCTCGATCGGCGACGGCGAACCCGCGCCGCGCGGCTCGATCGACCCGTTCATCGGCATCAGCTTCAAGCTCGGCCCACCCGTCGATGCCAGCGGCGTGCTGCCGGACGAGCGAGCCTTCAAGGACGTCGTCGAGTTCCAAACCCTGATCGCCGCCGATTCCGGCCGGCTGTTGAAGAACCTCGCGCAGCAATTCGCGATCTACGCGACCGGCCGAGACATTTCGTTCGGCGACCGAGACCAAATTGCGGCCATCGTCGCCAACACGCAGAAGCGTGGCGGTGGAATCCGGACGCTGATCCACGAACTCGTTCAGAGCCCGTTGTTCGCGACAAGGTGACCGGGTCGGGGTGGCACGGTGACAAGGTGAGGGTGTGACAAGGTGAAACTCAGACAGACAGAATCACGGAGAATTCAAATGAAACCGACATCCATTAGACCACTCAGTTGCGACGTCAAATCACTTGCCCGACTCACCTTGTCACCGTGTCACCTTTTCACCGTGTCACTGGCAATGATCCTCTTCGGCTCGCTCGCCGTCGCCGAGGACAAACCCAAAGCCGAGCCGATCAAGCACCAAATCACCGGCCTATTCTCGACCGAGCGCGAGGCCGATCTGCGCGAGACGTTCAAAGAGCTGCCGGAGTTCAAACTCGTCAGCATCGACTTCAAGAACGCCGAGGCGAGCTTCGAGTACGATCCCGCAAAGGTGTTCCCCAACGCCAAGCCCGAGCAAATCATTGAGCGGTTCGACAACCTCTTGCGGGAAGCGACACGGCACACGTTCGGGATCAAGCCGCTACGATCGTTGCCCAAGGACAAACTCACGCTGATCGAGATTCCGGTGGTCGGCTTGGACTGCAAAGGTTGTTGTCTGGGTGCTTACGATGCGATCTACCGGCTCCCCGGCGTCGAGATGGCGACCGCCAGTTTCAAATTGGGTCGCGTAACGGCGCTCGTCAACCCTGAGAAGATCGACCGCGTCGAACTGGAGACTGCCCTCAAGCAGCGCGGCGTGCAGTTGACGACCGAGTAACAGCGATCAAGCGGTCGTGACTGGCAGCGACACCAACATGCCGGACGACTTGGGCATCGAGTCGCGCGGGTCTTTGTCTTGCTCGTCAGAGAGGATCGTGTCGACAAGGAAGTACAGCAGTTGGCGGATGTCGTCGGACTCAACGTCGTCGGCCAGCAGCTCGGCGCGGTCGCGGGACTTTTCGACGAGGCGTTCCGCCTTCTCGAAGATGCCAAGCTCTTCGTACAGGCGACGCAGGCGGGCGAGGCGGATCGCGTCTTCTTCCTCGCGGTCGAAGTAGCAGCGTTCCATGAGTTGACGTTGCTCGGCAGTCGCGGCCTGCCAGGCGAGCGCCATCATGATCGTCGGCCGCAGAGCCAGAGCATCCTGTCCGGCGACAAGCTTGTTGTCGCTGTCGCCGCGCCAGTCCTTCAGATCGTTGAGAATCTGAAAGCCGATCCCGACATGCCGACAGAACGGGCCGACCAGCGACTCGTATTTCTCGAGCGCTCCGCCCATGCGCAGCCCGGCGTACAGCGCGGCCTCAAACGCGGGGGAGGTTTTCAGAGCGTAGATTTGCAGCGCATCGACCGGCGTGAAGCCGAGCGTCGGATTTTGCTGCCAAAACATTTCCGCTCCCTGCCCGTCGCACAGCTTGATGTGTGCCTGGGCCATCTTGTCGAGCACGTCGCAAGCCGCATCCGCCGGCAATTGCGCCGCATCTGAGCGGGCGGACGTGATCAGCTTGTAGCCCAGGCCGATCAGGTGATCGCCGATGTTGATGGCCGGGCCGAGTCCTTGCGAACGATGCAGTGTCTCGCGGCCGTAGCGGAAAAGGTCGTCATCTTCAATGTCGTCATGCACAAGCGACGCTTTGTGGAACGCCTCAATCGACATCGCGACGCGAGCAACCGCATCGGGGAACATCGCCGGGGTGTCGTTGTTCGCAAACGTGTTGCAACGATGTCCGCCGGTCGCGGCGTCGTAAGCCGCCAGCGTGATGAACGGTCGGAAGCGTCGGCCTCCGCAACGGAGCCAGTCGTAAGCGACATCCTCGGTCTTGCCGAGCGGCGACTTCGCGGCTTCGGGGGTCTTGCTGCGGACTCGCGGCAGCAGCCGTTCAAAACGCGGGATGTCTTCAAAAATCTGATTCGCTTCGCGCATGATCGAGACGTAACCGGTCAAGCGGCGGTCCGGCAGCGGCTCGTATTTGTCGAGCACTTCCCAAACCCAGCTCTCGTCGAGCGACGTGTTGTGGCAATCGCCAGAGTGCAACGGGACGGCGTAGCTCGGCACTCCCGCGATCAGGACTTTGTCGATCGCCTTCTCCAACACGTTCAAGCACGCGACGCCGAGAATCCCATCGACGTAGCCGCCGACGATGATCTTCAGCACGACCGGCGAACCCTCGGCAACGAGCACCTTGTAGCCGAGCTGCTCCGCCTTCACTTTGTAGTCCGCGATCGAACAGGCACCACAGCGTTCGCAGTCGAGGCCGAACTGCGTGTACTCGGCCGGGCAGCCTTCGGCGTGCTTCATGCAGTGCGGCAGCAGAAGCATCCGCCGCTCGAACGGAGTCGCCAGGAATTGCCGCTTCCAAAAGAAGTTGCCGATCAGCACCGCCGCGAACCCGGAGTACTTCTCCGGCAGCGACATCTCGTCGAGCAACTGCTTGGCCCAAACCGTCAACTGAGACTTGTTGAATGGCCGCGAATGATCCAGCTTCGCGGCGAACTGCTCGGCCTTCGCTTTGACAAGCTCGCGCAACTCCAACGTCTCTGGCACGATCTTCAGGTGCGACGTGCTCGAACGAATCTTCTTCCGCTTGGGCATCGGATCGTCGTCGTCATCCTGGATGTCGGAGACTCGCCGCCGTGCCGCCGCGTCCCCGTTTCGCCGTTCCGGCGGCGGAGCGTCCTGATCGGCAGCCGGGTGATGCTCAAGCTGTTCGACAGGTTCGTGCAAAGAAGTCGTGGCGATGGACATATTCAATTCCCGTCGTTGGCAGGTTCAAAGCCGGCCGTGTGGAATCATTGCTCGTTTTCGCACACCGCCGCCGCTTTGCGAAGCGCTGCGACAGTGAAGATCACCGGATACAGGGCCTCAAAATACCATAACTTGGCGAAATAGAAACCGATGGGGGACGGTTCTCGGAATCGACCGTCTTCGACACGGGGGATTAACCAGGAAAGTCCGGCCTGGATGGGAGTGAGGAGTGGGGAGTGGGGAGTGGGGAGATTTGGCTTGTTGACTCTGACTTCACTCCCCACTTCCCACTCCCCACTCCCCACCAGTGCCTCGACTGCCAGTGCCGTGTCCTCGACGCTCGACGGAGTTCCCAATCCCGCGCCCCAGCCGCCGTCGGGGTTTTGGTTCTCGATGAGCCACCTCGCGCCGCGCACGGCCGACTCGTCCGACATCCGCCCCAACGCCTGAAACGCCGCCAACACCTTGGCCGTTCCGTACGTCGGGTTCTCGTCGTTCGGAGCGTGCTGATTCCCAAACCACAACGGCAGCCACGAACCATCGGGACGCTGAGTGCGTTTGAGAAACTTGATGCCTCGTTTAATCCGACGTCTGAGATTGGCCTGTGTGTGAGGGCCGCATGAAACCATGATTCCAAGTTGGCGTTCGGCCTCAATGGCTCGAATAACATGAGCAGTGATATCTGGGGAACTTCGATCAAATGGCAATGTTCCCCAGCCTCGACAGAACGTGGGCCATCCGCCATCGCTGTTTTGCAATCCTCTTAACCAAGTCAGTCCCTCTACTCGGAGTAACAATTCTCCTTCAGGCTCCCATTCATCAAGTTTTTCCTTCGGTGCGTTCGGTTCGTTCCAGTATTTGACTCCATTTGGACAAAGCTTGTGAAAGGCAAGCACAGCTCCCGGCGTGTCGTCGGCGTCGGGGACTCCGCCGGGGAGGTCGGTCCAGGCCCAGCCGCCGGGGGCGGCGTTGGTGTACGGGTGGACGACTCGGTATTGCTGGCGGAGCAGCCAGGCTCGCAGACCGGGGCGGGCGTCGAGCGGCACGTCGTCCCCCAAGGCGTTGATCGACAGCGTCGTCACCCACGTCGCGAGGTTCGTGTCGATCGGCCAAGAACATATTCGTAGGTTGGGACTCCGTCCCGACCCGCCTTCCATCGAATCATCCTGCGGACCAGCATCGCATTCGTTTCTGGAGGCGGTCGGGACGGAGTCCCAACCTACGTCCCAGCGCGCCGATGCGACGATGAACTCAATCCCGCGCACCGTCACCGGGTGATCAATCAATCCCATTGCGGCGAGGCTCATGGTGACAAAGCTCGTCAGCGGAGTGGCTTCCAGGAAGCCGCCGTTGGGAGGCTGAATCCGTTCCAGCACCTGCAAGCTGGCCGGCTTCGCCCAGCGTTGCAGCCAGCGCCGCAGCGGATTCCTGGACGGACGAAAATGAAACCGCACTTGCCCAATCGCAATCAGCGCCGGCAGAGCGTAACTCACCACCGGCAACTGCACCGCCGCGTAAAACCGAGCCGGAATGCAGGCCAACTCAAACGGCAACGAGATGACCTCGTCCCAATCGACGAGTCCGGCCAACGCGCAGTGCGTGAGAATCGGCACCGAGAACGTGCGGTCCTTGCCGTAGCGAGCGATGACGGCTGGCACGCCACCGGCGCGATCGATGTAGGCTTGGGCGAGGGATGAGGGGCGAGGGGCGAGGGGCGAGGAAAGCAAGCCTTCCTCTCTCCCCTCGCCCCTTGCCCCTCGCCCCTGCGTCGCGTGCAACACCGCATGACATAGCATCGTCGTAGAGATGTTGCTGATGCTCTTGACTGTATCGCCCCAGCCACCGTCTGCGTTTTGGTGAGCGATCAACCACTCGATCCCGCCACGAATCAGCCGAGTCCACGACTCCGGCACGTCTCGTCCCGCCGAGACGTACTGCCGCCGCATCTGCTCCAACGCCATGACCGCTGTCGCCGTCGAGAGCGCTGAGGTGGATAGCTCGCCAACCCAATGCCGCATCTCGCTGACCGGCTCATCGAGCAGCTTCTGAACGGGATCATCGGCCGCGACCGGCACGCGGATCATTTCGGCAAGCAACGCCACCTTGGCGGTTTCGTACGCGCGGCGGATGCGGTCGGGCGAGACCGAAAGAGTTTCTGATTCCGTCATGATTGGGCTGGACCACCCGGACCACCAAACATGGATTCGATAAATGTGCGAGTGGACAGTCCGGCCGGCAACGCAGGAAATACGATGTTGGCATCGTAGATCAGTTCTCCTCGGCAAAAGGCTTGAATCGTTGTTCCTGGCCAAGCATAGACTGCAACTCCACCGTCCAAATTCACAATTTCCAATCGTCCTTCGCAGCGACTCTGTGCGACAACTTCGAGATTCTGACCAGGAGAAACTGGGAGGTCTTGCCCCCAAGGTTCAATCCACACCGTCAGCGATTCCTTGCCTGAATTAGTAATCGTTCGACGGTCTTTAAACATATCAACTCCACTCTTCACGCGAATCCACATGGTTAATAGGCAGCAATTCAAAGCGTTTCCGAGCACCCGCCCTCGCTCACGCTATTTGAAGTTGCGCTCTTTCGACCAATTCGACCGCGGCACCAAGAAAATGGCCCGAATTGATTCGTTTCATTCCTTTGACCAGATTCCTTTGATCGCAATCCTTTAGACACAGGTTCGCCCCATGAATCAAAGGAATCTGGTCAATGGAATGAAGACAACCTGAGAAACTAACAAAACGGTGCGGAGCGAAGTTCAAAGCGCGCAACTTCAAAACTCACGCTTCGGGTTACATGCGGCTTCCCCGCCCTATTTCGATTTCACTTCCAAACGCACTCCTTGCAGCCTGGCCAACATCTTGCATTCCTCAATCACGTTCATCGCCGTGGGATGAATCGGGAAGTCGCAGGAGAGGACGATCGAAATCCGATCGAGTGGAGGGTGGCCCAACTCCGTCTGAAACTCATCCAGTCCGATCACAGTCAGATACATGCTGATCTTATTGCGGATACTATCTAAGGTTTCCGGAGCATTATCCAGCGGCTGGCTCGCAACGATTAGTAAATCAACTCCCCCGTCGCGCCGCCGCCCGACAACATCAATGCTGTCCAGATTCTGGATGGGAGGCCATTCCGGTTTCGGGAAAGACTCGTCCGATCGACTGTTGCCAACGTCATTCAACATCTGCTTGCTCTCATCACGAACGGATACCAAGGGGCGAGTCTCACAACTCCAGTGCATCGAGCGAATCGATCAGATCATCCAGTTCATCGCGCGGCTTCTTCGGTTTATCTTTGAGCCGTTTCGGAATTCCGATCGACAGGCCAACGGTGTCGCGGCCATCGCGGACGAGTTCGACATCGCGCTCGCGCGCGGCGAGTTCGACGGCTGACGGTGCTCCGAACAGTTTCGACAAGTCGATCTTCACGTCGCCGACTTCGCCGTCGGCTCCGGCGATCGCGGGAGTTTTGTGGCCAGGGAAGACGATCGCGTTCGCCGGACAGACTCGGCTGCACGCGGGACAGCCTTTTTTGCAATTGTCTTGTAGCTCGACCAGGATCGAGCCTTGCTGGTCGAGGCCGTAGACGCCGAACAGGCAAAAGTCGATGCACTCCATGCAATTCGTGCAGCGGCTGTAGTCGATCACGGGATACCAACGCCGCCGCACAACCTCGCCATTCGCCGGTGCGTCATCATCGTCGTCGAGACTCGTGGCGGATTTCTGCTCGGCCAGCAGATCCAATGGCCGCAGATATTTCTCCAGCCGCTCCGGCTGCGGTTGCGTTTTGAGGAAGCTGAAGAAATCGACCAGCGGAAGAGATGCTTCGCTGGCGATGCGGCGAATCTCGTCGAGATAGATCTTCGCGTCCGAGTGGTCTCGCAGATCGAGACAATAAACTTTGCGATTCGGCACCGGCCGCGGATCAGGCACGTCGCCGTGACCGTTACCGTTGCCATTTCCGTTTGAATGGCGAGCGGCGGGCGTCAGCCCCTCGGCACTCACTTTGAGCGGAATGGCGCTAGCCACCGGTGATTCGGGATCGACGTGTTCTGGCGATTGACCGGCGGCTAGCGCCTTGCCGCTCACAAATTGATTGCCCCCCGCTCGCTTGTGCGGTTTCGATTGGTCGTCATTCTCGTCCTCTGACTTCGACTCCAGTAGCGAGACCCCTTCGTGACCGCGCACGTTTTGGCGATCCAGAATCCAGCGGGCCGCTCGCGAATAGAGCCACGCGAGCACGATCACATCACCGGGGATCGACCGCAAGAACTGCGTCCCCGAATGCTCGGCCGAGAGGTCGTACAGATGCGGCACCAGCGAGACTTCAATGTTCTCGTCCGACGACAACGCCCTCACCAACTCTTCTTCGAGCTGCTGCTTGGCCGGGTTCTTACCCTGAGCTTGCGAGACGACGACGGTGAGTTTGGGCATGTCAGTTGTACTGTCCCTTGATCAGCTTCTCGGTCTTATCCCAGCCGGCGGCGAGATGTTGGACGTACTCTTCCGGCGTGAGCAGCTTCTCTTCGGTTTGCATTGAGAACAAAAAACCTTGGCCGTAGCCGTCGGTGTTGATCGCCGAAGGATCGTCCAGCAATCGTTCATTGAAGTCCAGGATCGTCCCGGCAGCAGGCGCATAGAGCGTCGAGACCGCCTTTGAACTTTCGATCTCACCAATCTCCTGCTTCTTGAACACGGTCGAATGCGGGTCCAGGGACCATTCCAAAAAGTAAACGTCTTGCAGCAACCGCACCGAATACGCCGTGAAGCCGACTCGATAACGCCCCGGCTCGCCATCGATTTGCAGCCAAAGATGGTTGTCCGAATAAACGCGATCGGTGGGAATACGGGCCTCGAACTTGCCCATCGAGAAGGTGAGATCAGACATCGGCGAGACTGCGTGAAGGCGGGTGAGTTCAGAGGAGAGGGCAGCAGTAAACCGGAGCACGCCGCATCTTGCAAGCAGCGAGTTGGATTCGATCACAGATTCCTTGTTGGCCGTGGAATGGGTCGGTATCGTCTCGCCCCCTCTGACCATCCCTCCCTCGCCTCGCCATCCGCTACGGCGGATTGAAGGAATCCCCATGATGCCGCGAGTTGCGTTTCGTGTTTATTGCTGGCTGTCAGTGTTGCTGATGTGTGTCTCGTGGAGTGTCGCGGCGGATGCCAAGAAAGCGGACCCGCTCGATTGGCCGAACTGGCGAGGACCGGAAGGGACCGGCATCTCGCGAGAAAAAAATCTCCCCTCAACGTGGGGACCGAACGAAGGGGACGAGAACCTCGTTTGGAAGAGCGACAAGCTGGGGACGCGGTCCACGCCGATCGTGATGAACGGCAAGCTCTACACCGTTTGCCGACACGAGCCGGAAACCGTCAAAGAAGGTGAGAAGGTCGTCTGTGCCGACGCGGCCACCGGCAAGATTCTGTGGGAGAACATCCACAATGTTTATCTGACCGACGCTCCGGCCGAGCGCGTCGGTTGGTCGAGCGTCGTGGGCGATCCGACGACCGGACACGTCTTCGTTCATGGTCTCTGCGGCACCTGCAAGTGCATCGACGGCGACTCGGGCAAAACGATTTGGGAACGCTCGCTGATGGAGGAGTACGGCATCCTCAGCACCTACGGTGGTCGCACGAATTTCCCGATCGTGTTTGAGGATCTCGTCATCGTCAGCGGTGTGATGACCGGGTGGGACGAGTACGCGATTCCCGCTCATCGGTTCGTCGCCTTCGACAAAGCCACCGGCGTAGCGGTTTGGATTCAGAGCACTCGGCTGCGTCCGAAGGACACGACCTACAGCACCCCGTTCCTCACGGTGATCGACGGTCAAGCGGCGATGGTTTTCGGAGCGGGAGACGGTTCGGTTTACGCTCTGCAACCGCGCACGGGGAAAGTCATCTGGACCTTCGATGCCTCGCACCGCGGCATGAATACGCCGCCGATCGTGATTGACGGCATCGTCTACGGCGGCCACGCCGAGCAGATGTTTACAGACCCAGCCACGCTGGGAGCGGTCTTCGCCTTCAAGGCGTCAGGACAGGGCGACATCACGAAGTCGAACGCTCAGTGGATGCTGCCGCGAGTGGCTATCGGCCGCAGCGCGCCGCTGCTGCTTGACGGTCGACTTTATGTGATCGAAGACGGAGCTCAGATGTTTGTGCTCGACGCCAAGAAAGGGAAAGAGCTGGGCAAGACCAAGGTCGGACGGATCATGTTCGGCAGCGCGGTCGCGGGCGACGGCAAAATCTATGTGGGCGAGTACGGCAGCTTCTCCATTCTGGAGCCCGACACGAAGTCGTCCAAAGGAGTGAAAGTCCTCAGCCAAGTTCGCTTGAACAACGAAGAACTGCTCGGCTCGCCGATCATCTCGCACGGACGAGTTTACATCCCGACGATGCTCGGCATGTACTGCATCGGTCACAAAGATGCGAAGCCCGCCGCCGATCCGCTCCCGCCCGCTTTGAAAGAGGACGACGCGAAGGTCGATCAAAAAGTCGCACAGGTGCAGGTCACTCCGGTCGAAGCGTTGCTGAGTCCGGGGGGCAAAATTCCGTTTCAAGTCAAACTCTTCAACGCCAAAGGGCAACTGCTCCCATCCGCCACAAATATAAAGTTCACCGTCGCCGGCGTGGGCTCGATTGCCGACGATGGCACGTTCAGCGTCCCCTCGGATGCCGCCGGTCATCTCGCCGCCAAGATCACGGCCGAAGTCGATGGCCTCAAGTCGCCGATCGCTCGCGTGCGGATCGTGCCTCCATTGCCGTGGAAGTTCGACTTCTCCGACAAGCAAGTCCCCATCACTTGGATCGGTGCTCGCAATCGCCATCAGGTCACGGAGAAGGAAGGCCAGGAAGCTCCGGCCTTGGTGAAGATCACGACGATCCCATTGGGAACTCGCAGCCAAAGCTGGATGGGATCGCCCGACCTCCACGACTACTCGATCCAGGCGGACTTCAAAGCCTCGATCAATAACGGCAAGACCGCCGACATGGGCCTCATCAATCAACGCTACACACTGGCGTTGATGGGAGCGAAGCAACAGTTGCAGGTTCGCTCGTGGGTCTCGCGCGTCGAACTGCGATTCGCCAAGACGATCAAGTTCGCGTGGGAGCCAAACAAGTGGTACACGCTCAAACTCCAGTCCGAGAACAAAGACGACCGCGTTGTCCTGCGTGGCAAAGTCTGGCCGAAAGGGGACTCCGAACCGAGCGATTGGACCATCGAAGCGGCCGACTTGACCCCCAACAAGAACGGCAGCCCCGGCCTGTTCGGCAACGCCAGCGATGCGGAAATTTTTATCGACAACGTCACTGTGACACCCAACAAATGAACGTAGCACAGGCGGCTCGCATGTGCCCGCGCGTCTGGCTCACCGACACATGAAAGATTATTGGATGCCGATTGGCTCCAGTCACAGGCGAGCCGCCTGTGCTACGAAAGGGATGCCCCATGAAACTGTTTTGGAATCTCACCGCGTTCGCGATCTTCAGCTCGACGCTGATTGGCTGCGGCGAAGATCCGAAGCCGCAACCGGCTCCGAAGATCGACCTCGGCTCCAGCTCAGACGCCCCTTCCGGCAACACCGAACCGGAGACGAAGAAGGACGGCGACGAGCCAGCAAAGTCCGATGACAAACCCACGGACGATGACAAGCCGAAGGACGAAGACAAGCCGAAGGACGACGGCGCGGCCAAGGCCGATCCGCCGAAGGCGGGCGACAACGAAGTCGCGTTGGCTCCGAAAGCCGTGGTCGCTGCCGGTGCGTTCGAGCCGACGGCTGAGACGCTCAAGGTCATCAAGTCCATGAAGGTCAAGCCGGGCGACTGGCCGCAATTTGGCGGCAGCCACTTCCGCAACAACGTCCCCGAAGGCAAAGGCATCGCCACCGAATGGAGTGTCGAGACCGGTGAAAACATCAAATGGTCCGCGAAGCTCGGTTCGGAATCTTATGGCAATCCGATCGTCGCCAATGGCAAGGTTTACGTCGGAACCAACAACGGCTCCGGTTACATGAAACGCTATCCGAATCGAGTCGATCTCGGCGTCTTGCTCTGCTTCGACGAAGAGACGGGCGAGTTTCTTTGGCAGCACTCCAGCGAGAAGCTGCCGTCCGGTCGCGTGAATGATTGGCCCAATCAAGGCATCTGCTCGGCCCCGCTCGTCGTCGGCGACCGCGTGTGGTTCGTCTCCAGTCGAGGCGAAGTGATTTGTCTCGACGCAGACGGATTCCGCGACAACGAGAACGACGGCCCCTTCAAAGCGGAGAAGCCCGACAAGCCCGACGTGGTCTGGGACGAGTCGCACGAAGCGGACGTCATCTGGAAGTTCGACATGATGAGCAAGCTCGGTGTGTTTCAACACAACATGTGCTCGTGCAGTGTGACGTTTGCCGGCGACACGCTCTTCGTGAACACGTCCAACGGCGTGGATGAGGCTCACCTGATCCTCCCGCAAGCGGACGCTCCCAGCTTCATCGCCATGAACATGCACACGGGCGAAGTCCTGTGGACCGACAACTCACCCGGCGAGAACGTCCTGCACGGCCAATGGAGTTCGCCCGGCTACGCGGTGCTCGGCGGCCAAGAGCAAGTGCTGTTCGCCGGTGGCGACGGCTGGCTGTACTCGTTCGATCCGAAAGGAGAAAACGGCAAGTCGAAACTGCTCTGGAAGTTTGACTGCAACCCGAAAGACTCCAGCTACAGCCTGGGTGGCCGAGCGACCCGAAATCATCTGATTGCCACGCCGGTCGTCTTTGACGGCCTCGTTTTCATCGCCGTCGGCGAAGACCCCGAACACGGTGAAGGGATCGGTCATCTGTGGTGCATCGACCCCACCAAACGGGGCGACGTCAGCCCGACGATCGTGGTCAACGCGGCCGATCCCTCGAAGCCGATCCCCCACAAACGGCTCAAGGCTCTCGACACCGACATGGGGGACATCGAAAAGGAAAACCTGAACTCGGCCGCCATCTGGCATTACATGGGCAACAATCCACAGCTTCCCCGTGAGGAAGAAGACAAGCTCCGCCGCGATGGGAAACCGGTCCCCAAAGGCGAGTTCAATCAGACGATGCACCGCACTTGCGGCACCGTCGCGATCAAGAACGGCTTGCTGTTCATCGCCGACTTCAGCGGTCTGTTCCACTGCCTCGACGTGAAAACCGGCAAAGCCCATTGGACCTTCGACATGCTGGCCGCCTCGTGGGCCTCGCCGCTGATCGTCGAAGATCGCGTCTACATCGGCGACGAGGACGGCGACATCTCGATCTTCGGCCTGTCCGCCGATCCGAAAGTGGCCATGAAGCAGATGCAGAACAAGGACGGCAAGATCATCATGAAAGACGGCAAGCCCGAACTGTTCCCGCTGAACGCCCAACTCTCTGAGAATGGCAACGCGGAAGTGAACAACAGCGGCAGCGCGGTCTACACGACACCGATCGTCGCCAACAACACGCTGTTCATCGCGAACCGCAACCAACTCTTCTGCATCAAGCCCGGCACGAAGAGCAAAGTCGAAAAGCCGATGCCCGTTTCCGCCGAGTCCGACTGAATCAATGGCGAGCTTTGAACTCGGCTCCGCAGAGAGTCGTCAATTTTTCAAGTCGTCTTGATTCCTTTGACCAGATTCCTTTGATTTCTGGGCGAACCTGTGTTTAAGGATTTGAATCAAAGGAATCTGGTCAAAGGAACGAAACGAATGAATTCGGGCCTGATTCTTGGTGGCGTGGTCGAATTTGTTCGAAAGAGCGCAACTTCAAAAGTCAGCCCTCCGGTCTATTCGATATTCGCTGCGGAACCGGGGGGCTGACGCCACCCCGCTCGCCAGGATCCCGTTCCTTCACCCTCACCTCATCAAAAAGCCTCAACAATTCCATGCCATTGACCCCCACAGACCTCATCGAAATCCGCCGCTCGCCTGGGCGAGGCCGCGGCGTGTTTGCCCGTCAGTTCATTGCCGAAGGAACGGTCATTGAGCGTGTGCCGATGCTCGTCTTCCCGGAGAAAGACCTGGAATCCAAGACGGGATTTGCGACCCTGTACCACTACGCTTTCGAGTGGGGGAAAGGGACGGTCGGCCTCGCGCTGGGGTATGGCTCGATCTACAACCATTCGTATTCGCCAAACGCTCGCTACGACGACTACCCTCAACGCACGAAAGTTTTCACCGCCGTCAAAGACATCCAACCGGGCGAGGAAATCACCATCAACTACAACGGCGAGCCAGACATTACATCGCCGATGGAGTTCGACGTGCTGTAGGGTTGGTCGACCGACGGCGGGACGGAGCTTATCGGAAGGAGATTCTTCCATGCTGACCTACAAAGCGATGTTCAAGTTCGTCGATGGCGGAGTTCATGCGGAAGTGCTCGACTTTCCGGGAGCGATCACCTGCGGCCGGGACTTGGACGAGGCCCGCCGCTTGTTATCCAGCGCGTTGGTGGACATCGCGGAGACTCGGTGCCTGCAAGGCCAGGCGCTGCCGACACCCGATCCCAACGTCTCGGATTCGGAGGCGGATCTTGAGGAACCCATCCACTTGCTGCTGAATGCCTCGTCGCGAGTCACTCTGATCGCCGAGGCGGTCACGATATGAAGCGCAAAGATCTCTTGAAGCATTTGAGGAAGCACGGTTGCCAATTTGTTCGCGAAGGTGGCGAGCACTCTTATTTGGGAAAACGCTTCGAGTGGCCGACTGACGGCGGTGCCTCGCCACCGGGAAATTCTCGACTTTACCGCACGACGAATCTGCCAGCAGTTAGACATTCCGACTGTGTGATTTTGGGGGAACGACCACCATGCAAGACTTCGACTCCGGCTTCTCGGTTGAAACGAATCGTCGCCAACTCCTCGCTCGCTGCGGTGGCGGTGCCGGAATGCTGGGACTCGCCACGTTGCTGGCCGACGAGGGCTTGCTGACATCGTCGGCATTGGCGGCTGCTGCCACGGATCGAAAGCTGAATCCGCTGGCTCCCGCGCAGCCACATTTCACCGGGCGAGCCAAGTCCGTGATCTGGCTCTTCATGAATGGTGGCCCAAGCCAAGTCGATACCTGGAATTATCGACCCCAACTCGCCAAACGAGATGGGCAAGAGTTGGAAGGCTTCGACAAAAACACAGGTTTCTTCACCGCCCAAGTTGGCCCGTTGATGAAGTCTCCATTCCAATGGGCTCAGCACGGCGAGAGCGGCACTTGGACCAGCGAGATCTTTCCGAACTTGTCGAAACACGTCGACAAGATGGCGTTCATCCACTCGTGCTGGACCGAATCGAACAACCACAGTCCCGCGCTGTTCATGATCAATTCGGGCATGCCCCGCATGGGGTTCCCCTGCGTCGGCAGTTGGGTCACTTATGGCCTCGGCTCGGAAAGCCAGAATCTGCCAGCGTTCGTCGTGATGTCCGATCCGCTTGGCCGAGGACTTCCGAAAGGCTACTCGCAAAATTGGGGAGCGGGTTTCCTGCCCAGCGTCTTCCAAGGAACTTGGCTCAAGCCACAAGGCGAACCGATTGACAACCTCAAACGCCCAGCCGAGATGACTGACACTCAGCAGCGAGCACAGCTTGATCTGCTGGCAAGGCTCAACCGCAAACAGTTGCAAGCGAAGCCTGAAGAACTGGAACTCGCCGCGCGCATCGAGAGCTTCGAGTTGGCGTATCGCATGCAGTCCGCCGCGCCCGAGGCGCTCGCCATTGAGAAAGAACCGGAACACATCCAGAAGCAGTACGGCCTCGACAACAAAAAGTGCGAGCACTTCGCGAAGCAATGTTTGATCGCTCGGCGGATGGTCGAGCGCGGTGTTCGCTTCGTGCAGATTTACTCCGGCGGAATGGAGAACGAACGAAGCTGGGACGGCCACGCCAATATCGCTCAGAATCACACCGGCTTCGCACAGGAAACCGATCAGCCGATCGCCGCGCTGCTGGAGGACTTGGCTCAGCGCGGATTGCTCAATGACACGCTGGTCGTCTGGGGCGGCGAATTCGGTCGGCTACCGATCGTGCAAAAGGGAGGCACCGGCCGCGATCATAACCCGCACGCCTTCACCTACTGGTTCGCTGGGGGCGGAGTAAAAGGGGGCACTAGCTATGGAGAAACCGACGATGTCGGTTTCAAAGCGGCCATCGACAAGGTCCACGTCAACGACCTGCACGCGACGGTCCTGCACCTGCTCGGCTTGGACCACAAGAAGCTGACCTACCGCTACAACGGCCGCGACTTCCGCCTGACCGATGTCGCTGGCGAAGTCGTGAACGGCATTCTCGCGTAGCACAGGCGGCTCGCCTGTGCTACGCACTATTCGTTGCGAAGCGACATGGTCATGTCGCCGAGCTTTTGACGGATCTCGTTGAGCGACGTCACTCCGAAGTTTCGCACCGTCAACAGTTCGTCGGCCGACTTTGATACCAACTCGCCAAGAGTCGTGATCCCCAAGCGAGAGAGACACTTTCGCGACCGAACCGTGAGGTTGAGATCGGCGACAGTCATCTCCATCTTTGCGCGGACTTCCGGGGCAAGATCTTCACGAACGAAGGTCACGGTCGCAGGTTTCGCGTTGGCCAGCGATTGGCCAACGACCAATCCCTTCGAGCCCATCATGTCGCGAACTTCCTTCAGCGAAGTTTCGCCGAAGTTTTTGTTCGAGAGCAACTCGGCCTCTGTCACGCGAGTCAGGTCACCCAGCGTATGAATCCCAGCGCGATCCAGGCAGTTGCGGCTGCGGGCCGACAACTCGAAGTCCGAGATCGGGATGATCAGAACGGCTTCGAGTTCGCGATTGCGGCGGGCCGTGTCCTCGTCAAAGAACATGTCGCCGACTGCTTCGGTGTCTTTGAGATACAGTCGCGCTCGTTCGTTGGTCGGATCGAATTCCAACGCGCGGCGGAAACAGAACGCGGCGGCGGGATACATCTCCTGGTCCTCGTACATCAGGCCCAGGTTGATGAGTGACCCCAAAAAGAACGGCGGACGAGACAGAGATCGCTCGAACAACTTGACGGCATCATCGTCGTTTCCGAGTTGATTATTCAAATTGGCGAGCCGAAACAACGCGCCGGTGTGATGCGGGTCCATGTCCACGGCCCGCTCGAAGTATTCGATCGCTCCGAACGTGTCGCTGCGTTCCGCCAAGATGCAGCCCATTTGGAACGAGTATTCGGCGCGAGTGGCTCCCTGTCTCGCGGTGCTGCGAATGAGTTGTTCAGACTCTTCCAAACGGCCTGCCTGCCGGATGGCTCCCGCGCGAAGCAGAATGCACTCAACGCCGTCCCAACCGTGTTCGCCCGCGAGTTGGAAATTGACGGCGGCATCATCGAACCGGCCCAAAGAAACCAACGACTGAGCGAGGAAGAACGAGGCGGTCGCGTCGCCATGCACTTTGGAAAGATATTCGACCGCTTGAACGTGCCGAGCCATTAAATAGCTGGCAATTCCCAGAGCCAAATGGTTTCGCTTCGTGGCGTCGCCGTCCTGCACTTGGTTCAACAGTTCAGCGAGCACTTGGCGCACGTCTGCCACCTGAGTTCCCGCGACTGCCCCGCGAAGTTGCTTGACTTGCTCAGGTCCAAATGGATTGGACTCCAGCAAAACTTGGCGAACGTCAATCAAAGGTCGCGGAGCCAGAACGTCGGCTCCGCGTTTGGGCGGGGGCAATGTAGACATGAGTGCTCACCAATAAAGAAAGTGGGCGAGACTACAAGCGAGCCTTTCCCACAGAGGTTTGGACATGCCAACAACGCAAACGAAGGGGCGTTGCGGTTATTCTTCCGGGACGTACGGCAGCAAGGCCATGAAGCGAGCACGCAGCACCGCCTCCTTGACCGCTCGCTGATATTTCGCACAACTTCCGGTGCGGCGACGTCCGATGATCGTGGACGTGCGACTGACCATCAGACGCAGGGTCTTCAGGTCTTTGTAGTCGACGTAGATCGGCCGCGGCGGGCTATCGCATCCGTCCGGGCAGAACCGGCAAACGAGTTTTTTCTTGAGCCGCGCCTTTTTCTTGCGGCGTTTCTTAATATCCGACGTCGTCATCCTCGTCATCAAACGCACCTCTAAGAACCAAGTTCTCGCGACAGTGTTCGGGAAAGAAGGGACGGATTATGATGGCGTCCCAAGCGAGTTTCAACCCATCCAACTTGCCAAGGAAGCAACCATGTCGAATCCCGTTACAAATGCTGCTGCTCCAAGTGTCTCTTCGTCCGGTCTCAAAGACTCCACCGTCATGATTTTTGGAGCCTCTGGTGACCTGACCGCCCGCAAGCTCATTCCGGCTGTGTTCATGCTGCAGAGGAAAGAGTTCCTGCCCCCCAACGTGCCGATCATCGGTGTCGCTCGCCGTGAGAAAACCGACGAATCCTTCCGAGCGGAGATGAAGGTGGCACTGTCCAAAAACATCCGTGGCGGAATCACCGAAGCGGAATGGGAGACCTTTTCGAAACGGTTGTTCTATGTCGCATCGAATCTCGAAGAAGGTGCCGACTTCAACCCCTTGCGTGATTCGGTCGAACGGATTGAGCGTGAACAAGGCGTCGGCGGCACTCGCGTGATTTACATGGCGACCGACCCGAAGTTGTTTTTGTCGGCGGTCGATGCGCTCGGCAAAGCGGACATGATTCCCTCGGCCGAATCGACGCATAAGCTGCGAGTCGTCTTTGAAAAGCCGTTCGGCCGCGACCTGACTTCCTCGCGCCAACTCAGCCATTCGCTCGCCAAGCTGCTTCGCGAGGACCAGATTTACCGCATCGATCACTATCTCGGCAAAGAGACAGTGCAGAACATTTTGTTGTTCCGCTGCGGTAACTCCATCTTTGAACCGCTGCTGAATCGGAATCACGTTGATCATGTGCAAATCACCGTTGCCGAATCACAGGGGATCGAAGCGGGACGCGGCGGCTACTACGACAAATCCGGCGCGATGCGCGACGTGTTGCAAAACCATGTGCTGCAACTGCTCTGCATGATCGCGATGGAACCCCCCGCCCGATTTGAAGCGGACGCGATTCGCGACGAGAAGCTTAAGGTCTTGAAAGCCTTTTCGACGGGTGGCCGGCCCATCAACGAATGGGCGATTCCCGGTCAGTACACCGCCGCCGAAATCAACGGCAAGCCGGCCCCCGGCTACCTGCAAGAGGAGCGGATCGCTCCCGATTCTTGCCGTGAGACCTACGTTGCCATGAAGGTGCTCATCGATAACTGGCGATGGGCCGGAGTCCCGTTTTATCTCCGGACGGGCAAGCGCTTCCCAGAACGCCTTTCCGAAATCGCCATCCAGTTCAAGCACCCGCCGATGCACATGTTTTCCACGGTGGAGTGCGATGGTGACATGTGCCAATTCGTCTCCGCGCAGCCGAACACGCTCGTCTTCCGCATTCAGCCCAGCGAAGCGATTCTGCTGTCCGTTTCCACGAAGCGACCGGGAATGCAGTACCAAATCCATCCCGTGACGATGGACTTCCAGTACGAAGATGCCTTCGACGGTGAATTGCCGGAAGCCTACGAACGGCTGCTACTGGATGTTCTGCGCGGTGACTCGACACTGTTTACTCGCAGCGACGAACTCGAAGAGGCTTGGAAGTTCGTCACACCGGTTCTCGATTACTGGGAGTCGCAAAACATTCGTCCCGAACCTTACGCCGCTGGCAGTTGGGGACCGGCCAAAGCCGATCAACTCCTCGCTGAATCCGGCCGCAGTTGGCGTAAGCCCACGTCCCACGATTCGCATAAGAAGCACTAACCCCACGGACTAAAAAAGCAGAGGACTCGGTCTTCATCACCAATGAAGACCGAGTCCTCGTTCTTTGGGGCCTGGCTCGTTGTGTCACGCGGCATTTGACATTGGTCGCAGGTCAGACTCTTCCCGTTCGCACAGTAATTGACTGCGAGCGGCCAGATCTTCCCACGACAAACCGGAGCGATTGCAGATGTGCATCAGGTCCGCCGTAATCGCCACCAATGCTTCATCCAGGGGAGCTCCTCCCAAACCTTCGGCGATCCAGGTGTAATGCTTCGAACGCAGAACCTGCTCGATGTGGCGATACCAATCCGCGCGAGAATTGTCCTGACTCTAACGGAATCTAGGTACTAAAAACTGGGTTCGCAAAACTGGGCCAAGATCTCGATCCTTTCTCTTTCTCACGGAGGAGGGAGCGAGCATGGAAGCTCAGGGACGAACCCAGCGTGGA